>DASVEH010000325.1:0-2522 GCA_036380655.1 Candidatus Limnocylindria bacterium
GGGTCGGTCTCGTACGCGACGTCGCGCAGCGCACCGTTCAGGGCAGCGCGGACCATCGTTCGGGTGTGGTCGATCGACATGCGGTCGCCGATTCCGTACGGGCCGCCGGTCCAGCCCGTGTTCACCAGCCAGACCGGCACGTCGTGGCGCTCGAGGCGCTCCGCCAGCATGGCCGCGTACTCGCCCGGGTGGCGGGGGAGGAACGGGGCGCCGAAGCCCGCCGAGAAGGTCGCGCGTGGCTCGGTCACGCCGATCTCGGTTCCGGCCAACTTGGCGGTGTAGCCGCTGATGAAGTGGTACTGCGCCTGGGCGCGGGTGAGCCGGCTGATCGGCGGGAGGATGCCGAAGGCATCGGCGGTCAGGAACACCACGTTCGCGGGATGGGTGGTCATGCCGGTCGGATCGGCGTTGCCGATGAACTCGAGCGGGTAGGCGCCGCGCGTGTTCTCGGTGAAGCGCTCGGAGTCGAGGTCGAGCTCGCGCGTCGTCGGGTCGAGGTCGACGTTCTCGAGAATGGTGCCGAAGCGACGGGTGGTGGCGAAGATGTCCGGCTCGTACATGGGGGAGAGGCGAATCGTCTTGGCATAGCAGCCGCCCTCGAAGTTGAAGAGCCCGTCGCCGCCCCAGCCGTGCTCGTCGTCGCCGATGAGGCTCCGCTCCGGATCGGCGGACAGGGTCGTCTTGCCCGTGCCCGAAAGACCGAAGAAGATCGCCGGATCCTCGTCGGCGCCCACGTTGACCGAGGAGTGCATCGGCAGCGCCGCCTCGTCAGGCAGGAGGTAGTTCATCACCGTGAAGGCGGATTTCTTGATCTCGCCCGCGTACTCGGTCCCCACGATGATGATCTCCATGCGCCCGAGATGGACGAGGATGGCGGTCTCGCTGCGCACGCCCTCGGCGGCCGGATCGGCCTTGAACGACGGCACGTCGATGATCGTGAAGTTGGGCGTGAAGCCTTCGAGGTCGGCGGCCGACGGCCGCCGAAAGAGGTTGCGGGCGAAGATGCTCGCCCACGCCGACTCGGTGTACACCCGCAGGGAGCGCCGATGCGCCGGATGGGCGCCGATGTGGAGGTCCTGGCTGTAGATGGGCCGATCGGCGACGTAGTCCATGAGGCGCGCGCGGAGTCGGTCGTAGTCGTCCTCCGCCAGCGGCTGGTTGATCTCGCCCCACCAGACCTTCTTCGCGCTCGAAGGCTCGCGGACGACGAACTTGTCCTTCGGCGAGCGGCCGGTGTGCTTTCCGGTGCGAACGACGAGCGAGCCGTGGGCCGAGATGGTTCCCTCGCCATTGCGGATTGCATGCTCGTAGAGCTCGGCGGTCGAGAGGTTGCGGTAGGTAGCGTCGAGCGGTAGCGAGGTTCGCCGAAGGTGCGTGGTCGCCACGGTCTCCTCCTCCTGTCCGGCCCGCGCCGCCAGGCGAAGGGGTCGGCTATGTGAGTCGACCGGCCGCGCGTCACGGGCCTCGTGCCCGGAGTCGGCTTCCGCGGTCTGTTCTGCTGCCGGGCAATCACGGGCTGGCGATTGCCGAATTCCAGCCATTCTACCCCCGAAGGCACGAGCCGGAGCCTAGACGGCACGGGTAGGATGCAGGCGATGTACCAGATCGTCGTATTCCTGCACGTGCTCGGGGCCTTCCTCTTCGTGCTGGCGCATGGCGCCTCGATGCTGGTGAGCTTCCGCCTGCGCCGGGAGCGCGAGCCTGCGCGCATCGGGAGCCTGTTCGAGCTCTCGTCCCTCGCCATCAACCTGATGTACGCGGGGCTACTGCTCCTCCTGGCGGCGGGTATCACGGCCGGGTTCATGGGCAATCACTGGGGTCGCGGCTGGATCTGGCTCTCTCTCGGCACGTTGCTCGTCGTCGTGGTTGCCATGTACGCGCTCGCAACGCCGTACTACGGGCGCATGCGTGTCGCGGCGGGCGCGCCAGTCCCGGAGCAGGTGGCATCGCGATTCAAGCCTCCTCCGACGCCTGCAGACCTCGAGAGCCTGGCGACTTCGAATCGACCGATGCTGCTGGCGGCGATCGGCGGCATCGGCCTGGCGATCATCATCTGGATGATGCTCTTCAAGCCCTTCTGACCGGCAGCGCACTTGCAGGCCTGAAGACCAGCTCCGCGAAACTGGACGGGGCAGCTGCAGCCCGAAGGGATTCCTGACCGATGCGCCGATCATCCACCGTTCGTTACGCGCCGCGGTGGCGGCTGGCCGCCATTGCGGCCGCCTGCCTCGCCCTCCTCACCTCACCCGCCCTTGCCGGGGGCCCAGCCGTCGGCGAGCGCCTTCCCGCACCGGGACCGCATCGATTCGACCTCGAGGCGCACCGAGGCGGCCTCGGTCTGGTGACCGAGAGCACGCTCGAAGGGTTCGCCAATGCCCTGGAGGTGGGCGTCACCACCATCGAGCTCGACGTCCAGATCACCGAGGACGAGCGCGCCGTCGTCACCCACGACCGCCAGGTCTCGGATCTCAAGTGCGACGACACCGCGCCGGCCTTCGAGGGCGATCCCGAGTTTCCGTACG
>DASVEH010000326.1:0-2302 GCA_036380655.1 Candidatus Limnocylindria bacterium
GTCGCTCGGCACGCTCCAGCCGAGGTCGTCGCCGGGCGCGGCGATGTAGCCGTCCAGGCTCAGGTTCATGCCGAAGGTCAGTTTCCGCATGGCGTCAGCCTCCCGTGAGTCGGTATTCGGCGTACAGACCAGCACGGCGCGCAAAAATCATCGGTCAGGCCCACCGAGGGCCAGTTGACCACGACGCCAAGCAGATGCTCCGTACGGAAAGGAACCGGTGCCGGCACACCGCCGCGTGGAGCCCGTCCCGAGAGCACTGGCCGAGGGCGGTGTGCCGTAACACTGGTTCGGTGATGTGTGCCGGTGAGGGGACGACAACCGGGACCGCGCCACGCCCATGTGCAGGCGTAGGCGAGGGCCTCCCGGCCGGACTCAGGCGCTCCTGCCCGGGACCGATTGCCCAGCGCCACGCAATCCACCGGACCACCACGTGGTGCATAGGCATGACCTAATGCAGAGCAGGGGCGCCGACGGGACGGAGGCCTAAGTCAACTCGCTTGCGCAATCGCCTGACTGCAGCACACTCGACGGCCTCCCCGCACGCCTTCGCTGCGGACTGCCATGAAGGAGGGCCTCCGTTGGTGAGACGCTCAGCGGTGTCCACCAACCGAGCACCAAGGAGGCCCCGCTCACATGTTGCACGCTGGACTCGATCTCAGTCGAAAGAAGCTCGATGTCTGTCTGCTGTCGGACCGCGGAGGGCATCTCGACCAGCTCGCCGTCCCGCCCGATGTCGAGTCGCTGAGGAGGCTCGCCAGGCGCATCGAGGAGGTGCACTGCGAGCCTGTCTGCGCGGTCGTCGAGTCGATGACCGGCGCTCGTCTTGTCCACGACACCCTCGAAGCAGAGGGCTGGGAGGTCGAGATCGCAGACGCCCAGAAGGTCAAGGGACTGGCCCCGCTTGCCTGCAAGACCGACAGGATCGATTCGAAGGTCCTGGCGGTCCTCTCTCAGCGTGACCTGGTGCCGGCGGTCTGGCTGCCCGATTCGAGGGTGCGCGAGGAGCGCGAGCTCGCCCGCTTTCGCCTCCATCTGGTCAAGCACAAGTCGGCGCTCAAGAACCGGGTCCACTCGACGCTGATCAACTTCGGGCGCGCCTGCCCGGTCACCGACCTGTTCGGGGTCGAGGGCCGGCGGCTGCTCGAGCGCCTGCGAGTTCCCGAGCCCTGGCGGGGAAACGTCGCCGCCTCGGTCTTGCTGATCGACGACCTCGAGCGACAGATCTCGGAGGCAAACTGCCGCCTCAAGCACGGTCACGCCAATCACCCCTACATCCCGCTGCTGATGTCGGCGCCGGGGATCGGCTGGGTGCTGGCGTTCACTATCGCCGCGGAGATCGGCGAGATCGAGCGCTTCCCAAGTCCCGAGAAGCTGACCGGCTACACGGGCCTCTGCCCGCGCGTCGACCAGTCAGGCGAGAAGGATCGCCGCGGCCCGCTGACCAAGCACGGTCCGCGCTACCTGCGCTGGGCGCTGCTCGAGGCGACGATGCACGCGCTCAAGCACCCCGCCTACGCCGAGCGCTACCAGCGCAACAAGCGCCGGCTCGGCAAGCAGCGCGGCGCCAAGGTCGCCCAGATCGACATCGCCCGCCGGCTCGCCCACGCGATCTGGCACATGCTTTCCCGCAACGAGAAGTTCGCTCCCCGAGACGCCACTTTTCGTCTGGCGGCGTGACCGCCCTTCCGGACTTGCGCCCGCGAGCGAACAATCCAATTTCGCCTGATCCTCCCACCCAGGAGGCCATAGAGACATGAGCGCAGCTCCAACCCCACGATCCGCGAAAGGACCCGCACCCGAGCTACCCACCGCTACTTGACACCCCGCCCTCCTTCATAGAGACGAAAAGCGCAACTCGGCCTCCGCCTCGCGGAGCATCACGGCGCCGCCAGAGCTGGAGAATGACGATTCAGCGGATGGACAACGTTCTCATCGTTGTCGACGACCTCGAGGCTGCCAAAGCCTTCTTCGCCGAACTCGGTATGGAACTGGAAGGCGAGACGCCGGTCGAGGGGCGTTGGGTGGACCGCGTCGTCGGGCTCAACGACGTCCGTGCCGACATCGCCATGATGCGGACCCCGGACGGCCACAGCCGGGTTGAGCTGACGAAGTTCCACACGCCGCCGGCGGTCAGAGCCGAGCCGGAAAGCGCGCCGGCGAACACGCTGGGCATACGCCGCATCATGTTCGCTGTCGACGACATCGACGACGTCGTTGCCCGCCTGCGCAGCCACGGTGCCGAACTCGTCGGCGAGATCGCGCAGTACGAGGACAGCTACCGGCTCTGCTTCCTGCGTGGCCC
>DASVEH010000327.1:0-2253 GCA_036380655.1 Candidatus Limnocylindria bacterium
ATAGCCGGCGGCGTCAGCTGCCGCGAAGTCGTGGAAGCGCGCGGTCGCAGCCCGGACCGCGGCGAGCTCATCCGCGCGCGCCGAGGCGCCCACCGCCCCGGCCAACGCCATCAGGACGAGGGCGGCCACTACGACCAGCCCCACCGACCAGCGAGGCATCACGCCACCTCCACGGAGACTTCGTAGACCTCTGCCGTGGGATGGCCGGCGCGCTCGTGGATGCGCATCACCGCTTCCTTGGACGGCCCGGTGGCCAGGCAGAAGACCTTGCCGGACTCGGGATCGAGCCAGGCGCGCTCGAAATGCACGCCCTCGTCCTTCTCGATCGCGAGGTCGCGATCGTGCGCCTCGCGCAGCTGTGGGCCGGTCACCCCGACGAACCCGGAGTGGACATCCATGAACTTCGCCATGCCGATCCTCCTGTCGTGCGGTCCTTCTGTGGACTGCAACCAACCTGGGGCCAGCTGGCGGGACCGTCATCGGTCATGTGACCGATGAGGCCGAGCGACCGTCACCTACACTCTTGGCGTGGACGACCGACGACCCCTTGTCTGCCCGGTTCTCGTCGGACGTGACGACCTGCTCGCCCTGGCCGACCGCCGGATCGCGGAGGTCCTGGCGGGCGACGGCCGGTTCCTGTTGCTTGCCGGCGAGGCCGGGGTCGGCAAGACGCGACTGCTGGGGGCGATGGAGCGGCGTGCCGGCGTCGCGGGGTTCCGCACGGTCCGGGGAGGCGCGTATCCGAGCGACAGCCAGGTGCCGGCCGCGATCCTCATCGATCTGGCTCGCGCCCTGCAGCGCCAGCCGGACCTCGCCGACGTCGGGATGCGTCTCGACCGGCGACTCGCCGACGCCGCGTCCGACGACGGCGACCACCTGGCAGGCGCCCACGACCCCCGGCGCCGACGCCGATTGCTGGTTCTGGACGTCGCCGAGATCCTCGCGGAGATCGGGGCAGCAAAGCCCGCGGCCGTGGCCCTCGAGGACCTCCATTGGAGCGACGACTTGACGCTCGAGATCCTCGAGGCGCTGGCCCGGCGCGTGCCCGAAGAGCGGTTGCTCGTGATCGGCACGTATCGGAGCGACGAACTCTTCCCGCGCGCCCCGATGCGTGAATGGCGTTCCCGGCTGCTCGCCCGGCGGCAGGCCGAGGAAGTCCGGCTCGGCCGGCTCGACGCCGCCGATACGGCGACCATGACGATGTTGCTCAGCGGCTCCGGCCTGCCGCCGGCGCGCGATGTCGCCGAGGCCGTCCACGCGCGGACGGACGGCATCCCGCTCCATGTCGAAGAGCTGCTCGCCGTCCTCGCCGGCTCCGCGGACCTCGTGGCCGCCGAGGTGCGCCAGGCCGACGTCCCCGAGTCCGTCGAGGATGCGATCCTGGCCAGGCTCGCTCATCCGACGGACGCCGCCGCCATCGTCGCTCGCGCCGGCGCCGTGATCGGCCGTTCCTTCGATCTCGATCTCCTGGCCAGTGTCACCGGCCAGGCGCCGGGGGACCTGTCGGCTCCTCTCGCGGAGCTCGCCGACCATTTCATCCTGCTGCCGGCCCATGCCCCCGGCCGGTACGGATTCCGGCATGGCCTGATCTGCGATGCGATCTACGGCGCCATCCCGGAACCCGAGCGGCGACGGCTCCATGCCCGGACGGCCGAGGCCGCCAGCGCGCGGAGCGATGTCGGTGTCGACGCCTTCCTGGCCCTCCATTTCGAGCGAGCCGGGCGGCTCGAGGACGCCTTCAGCGCAGCCCTTGCGGCTGCGGACGGCGCGTCGGCGCTGTCGTCACACAGCGAAGCCCGTGAGCTCTATGCCTGCGCGCTCAGGACGGCTCCCGCCGATCTCGACGCGGCGACCCGGGCGCGGATCCTGGAGGCGTTCGGCACGAGCGCGGCGGCGACGGACGACAACGAGACCGCCAGTGAGGCGTTCGCTGCCGCCGGCGAGGCCTACCGAGAGGCTGGCCAGATCCTGGCGGCGGCCGGCGTCGTCGGTCCGCTCGTCGCGGCGCGGCACCTCCTCGGGGATGGTCTGGAGGCCCGAACCGACCGACTCCGGGCGGCGCTCCGGGAGATCCCGGCCGCGCCCGGGCTCCACGGGCCGTCGGCGGATCCCGCCGCCGACCGCGTCCGCGCTCGGCTCCTCAGCGCCCTGTCGGCCGCGTACATGCTGGACCGCCGGCTCGATGAGGGGATCGCTTACGGCATCGAGGCGCGGCTTCAGGCGGAATCCGTCGGCGACCGCGCGACCGAGCAT
>DASVEH010000328.1:0-18573 GCA_036380655.1 Candidatus Limnocylindria bacterium
GGCCTTCACTCGCACTCGCCCGTCAACCGCCTCGTCGACCGTGTCGGTGCAAACGAGGAACCTGATGCGGGTCTCGGTGCCTGCGGCAAGGCCGAGGCGATGGATGCGGTCAACGGACTGCAGGTACTGGCCAGCGTTGAAGGTCCGATCCACGTAGATGGCCTCGTGGCATTCGCGGTGCAGGCTCACACCTTCGGACATCGCCTGCGGGTTCGCGATCAGGACGGAGCAGTCGGGGTCGGTGCGGAACCGTCGGAGTTCCTTGTCCCTCGTGATGACAGCGTCGTCGTCACTTATGGGGCGGACGGAGCCATGGATCACCGCAGGGCAGTAGGGCGCGAGCAGTTGTGTCGCCAGGGTATTGATCGTGCCCACGAAGTTCGACCACACCAGGGTCTTGCGGTCGGCGGCGGCGTTCGCGGCGACCATGGAGACGAGCTTCTCGAACTTCGCCGGCACCTCGAAGGTTGCGTAGTCGCGGACCTTCGACGCCAGGTCCGTCCCCGAAGGGATCACCAGCGACGGCCACAGGAGTTCTGCTCCGTCAGCTCCGGAGATCGCTCGGGCGAGAAGGGCCGGGTTCGAGGCTGCCTCGAGGAGGTACATCACCACCTCCCCCATCTGCCCCCACTGGGCACGCTGGGTCATCGGAATGTCGGTGGCATGGCGGAGCTTGGTTCGGAGCGCCTCGTAGATCTCCCTCTGGACCGACTTCATCGCGACCAGCTCCACGCGCCGGTCCGGTTCATCGAGCCCGAGTTCCGCCTTCGTTGTGCGCGTGAACAGCGGCGCGAGGCGTACTGACACCTCCTTCATCGCATCCGAAGCCGGGTCGGGCACAAGCGCTGCCGCAGGAAGGACCCTCCGGGCCTGGTGGGGCCAGACGAAATCGACCAGCGCTTCGAAGTCCCTCGGGTGCTGGGGTGCCGGCGTCCCGGTGAGCACGTCACGACGTACGGCAAGGTGCGCAAGGTCGAGACAGGCGCGGCCCCACTCACCAGCCTTCCCGCGCTTCATCCGATGGGCCTCGTCCAAGATGACCTGGGTCGGTGCTTCGAGGACCCATCGGGACACCTCGTCGGAGACGGCGGCGAGACGCTGGTAGTTCACGAGACGCACATCGGCGAGGCTCGAACCGGGCTCCTGGAAGCGCGCCACCGTCAAGGGCGTCTCGAAGCACTCGGTGGCCTCCTCCTCCCAGGCACCGAACGCTGAGAGGGGCGCGACGACGAGCAGGCGCTCGACGCGCCCCCGCGCCCGCTCCAGTGCGTGCAGCGCATACGCGACAGTGGTCTTTCCGGCGCCGGGGACTGAGAAGTTCGCGCCGTGAGACATCGTTGCGAGATGAGCGAGGTCGCGCAGCTGGAAGGGCTTCAACTCACGCTTGAACCCTGCGGCCCTCAGGTCGGAGGCGATGGCACCTGCGTCCACTGGAGCTACGCGGCCGGTGACGAGCGCCTGCACCTCGGCGGCCTCGTCAGCCCCTCGGCCCAGCAGCGCACCCAGGGCATCGTCGGGCGCGAACTCGCAGTCGAAAGTGCGCAGCTGTTGGCCAAGCCAGCCGCGCTTGGCAAGAAAGGCCCCGAGCGGGACGACAACGCTCCCGTCGACGTCACGCTCGAATCGGTCCGGTGAAATGCCACGCCCGAGCGAGCTCCACAGCGACGAAGCGACGTCAGTACCCGTGAGCCGAACCCCGCCGCCATCGGGGGTGAGGGCGGCGGCGAGCACGCTCATCGCCGGCTCACGCCCTCTTCTTCGGGACCACGCCCATCTTGACGAGATCCGATTCGATGGAGCGGACGCTCTTCAAGAGCCGCTTGTACTTGACCTCAAGGGTTTTGCGGCGCGTGTCGCCGAACTCATCTGTCGCGACGACACCTGCGCAGGCCTTCTGGCACTTCTCGACGGCGGAGGCGGCCTGGCTCATCAACTCGAGGGGGGCCTGCAGCTTGTTGGTAGCGGTTGCGTCCCGGGTCTTCTCGCGCACGCCGACCTCGAGAGCTGTCTTCAGCGCGCCCTTCACGTCGTCACGGTCGAGGATGACGGCCGGACCCGGACCCGGGACCGGAACCTTGCGGTCGTCCCGAGTGACCGCGTCGACCAGGGCACCGAGGTTCACTTCTGGCTCGTCGTCGATGGGGTCCGACAGCAGGGCGTCGACACCACTAGGTGCCTTCTTGGCGGCGTCGGGAGCAGTGGCGGCGATGCGTGCCACCTGTGCACCGAGCAGCTCGTCCTCCTCGAGCTGCGGAATCACGTAGTCCCCGATGAACTCGGGGTCGACCTTGCGCAGCTTCTTGACGTCGCTGAATCCGACCGCCACCGACAGGAGAAACGTTTCGAGGATGCGGGTCGCCTCCGCCGGATCGCTCTCGGTGACGTCGATCCAAGCCCGGTGCAGCTGCTCAAGGTGTTCGTTGCTGACAGTGTCGAAGAAGGCGAGGGGAAGCTTGTCTGTGGGGAGCTCTTGGATGGTGCGGATCAGGTCGAGGTACGCGAGACGGGCCTGGATCACCTTCGCCCCCTTGTCAGGATTGCCTCGCTCGATGTCCAGCTCGGCGGCGATCTGCTGGTTCGGCATGTGCCGTTTCACGGAGAGCTCCTCGATGAAAAGAAGCTCGTTCGTGAACGTGTACGCAGCCTTGTGCTCCTTGCGCATCTGTAGGTGCAGTTCGAGCAGGGAAAGCTCGGCCGTCTGCATCGTGTCCGGCAGAACAGCAACCTTGATGTAGCGCTTGGACGGCTCGTCGAGCTCCCGCAAGGCCACCGCACGGGTGTTCGCGTTGATGAGAACGCCCTTCGAAGTGACGACACCAGGCTCCGCCTGCCCGTCCTTCGCCAGCGATTCCTTGAGCGCAGCGAACTCCTTTGGTGTGCGGGCCTCCCGCACCATGCGCTGAATGATCCGCTGCGCGCCCTCACCGAACGGGTCCGCCTTGTGCTTCGTCCATTCCGGGTCGTCGAGCAACTGGGCCTGGATGCGGTGCGACGACGGGTTCAGGACGACCTCGTCGACACCGATCGTGATCACCTTGCAGAACAGGGACTGGCCCCCAGGCCCGGGAATCTCGATGGTCGCGTGCTGTTTGTCCGGCGGAAGCTTCGTCAACTCGCCGAGAAGCTCGTTGATGCGCTTCACACGCTGCGCTTCGGTAATGGTCGCCATGTTGGTCCCCTCTGACCCACTGCGTAGTCGCTGGAGACTCCGCCTCGGGTCATTGGACACTATCGAAGAGGTGCGACAGCGGCCCTCCACGCGGATCGATCGCCCGAACAACCCCGGTCGCCCCGGCCTGCTGGAGGCCAAGCCTGTGCTTCGCCGCTGCCGCGCTGCCTCCGTCGCAGGCACGTATGACGTGACCCACAGCCCACTCCTCGTGCCGGAAGAGGACTACACGGTCGCCGCTGTCATGCAGGCCTGCCGGACCGGCAGCAGTCGCGGGAGGCGCAGGGTGGATCGGGCCCACGCGGCGATGTCCTAGCAGAGCCAGGGGTGTCCAGGCGGGTCCTCGAATGCGTCTTCGCCGCCTGCGAGCAGGTCTACGACCCGACAAGCGGGCCGCGTCGGCCTGCGGTCGCGTGCGGGGACATCCGAGTCGACGAAGCGGTGCATCGCTGGTACAGCGTTGCCGGCCGCACGAAGATGACGTGCTCGCCCGCCTTGGACTCCCCGCCGACGCTGGTGGCCACCCTCGACCTACCTGTAATCCTGCGGGTGATGGCCAGGGTCAGCCACGGCGTCGTCGAGATCGTCACCGGCCGCCTCCGCTTCAGCGGGAACCTCGAGACGGCCACGGCCCTCGACTCGTGGGTTAACAGCGCGATACCGACGCGACCAGGGCCTTCATCCGGCCCAACTTCGGCAGCAAGAGAGACTTCGGTCGCGCCCCGCGGCCCCGCCGTCTGGGCCGGAGGCGCTTGCGCCGTAGAGACGCGCCGCTACGAGCCGTCGACGCTGTAGTGCCACGCCTCGCTTGGGAGGTTGTGAAGCCCGTATCGAGGTGCGTTGGCCATGAGCCAGGCGTCGGCTCGTGTCCCGCGCTGGATCACGGCACCGTTGTGGGTGAAGTCCACGGCGAGACCACGCTCGTGCTTCGACGATCCGGGAGGTGCGGTCGGAGGGCTGCACTGGCTCGCCGGCATCTCGTAGATGGCGAAGGGGGACTCGCCACAGTGCGCCTTACGGAGGGCGATCTGATCTGCGCGGCTTCGCCAACCGCCGCCGCTCAGGCTGAGGTCATCCGCCTCGGCTGCCGCGAGGAGCTGCTCGAGCCCGGGTGCGATCGACTGATCGACTTCGATGCCGCGAACCGAGACGATGACGCCGGTCGGCGTGGCTGGCTCGGCCAGGGACCGACCGTCGGTCCGGTCGTAGAGGGTGATCCACCGGATGACCTCTCGGACGTAGTCGTCGCTTCGGTTGTACGACAGGAGGGCGGCGCGGAGCTGGGCAGGATCGGCGAGGTCCGTGGTGTCGGGGCCGCAGAGGTGATCGACGGCGCCGAGCGAGGCGTCGTAGAGGTTGTTGGGATCGGCCCGTCCGTCCTCGTTGCCATCGGCGCCGTAGGCGGTCCAGCTGGTGGGGATGAACTGGAAGGGGCCCACGGCCCGGTCCCACTGCTGATCTGCGTCGAGCGCGCCGTCGTCGGTGTCGGTGATGCTGGCGGTGCCGCCCGATCCGTCGAGGGTCGGTCCGAGGATCGCGGGTGTCACGGTTCCGTCGTCTGTGATCGTGCGCCCGACTGCGTGGTTGGATTCGACTCGCGCGATGCCGGCCAGAACCTGCCAGCGGACCCCACACCGCTGAGCCAGCTCCCCCTCCGCAGCGCGGAGATAGGCGTCCATGGCGACCGGTGGGATGCCTGTCCCGCCGGCAGGGACATCGCGGGCTGGGGGCGTACCTCCGAGAGCGATGACCATGACGCCCAGCACGACGACTGACACGAGAGCGACCCAGGCGAGGCCGAGGACGACGAGTCCCCGCCGATGCCTGATGGCCACCGCAGCGACGGCGGCAGGAGCGGGCACGGCTCAGGCTTCCTCGGCCTCGACGGGCGGTTCATCGTCGACGACCGGTTCGTCGGCGATCTCGTCCGCCTCAGACGCCGGACGCTCCCAGCCGTGGTCGCGACGGCGAGCTTGCGCCTCGACGTTGCGCGCCGAGCGAGTCTCCAGGCGGGTCCGGGCCGCTCGGGCGCGCCTGGACGTGGCTGCCGGGCCGTCGATCGTGACAGCGGACCGAAGGACGGGTTGGCCGTCTCCATCGGTGCTGATCTCGGTGCGTTGACGGGTTGTGGTGGTCGAGGCTCGTCGCTGGGCGCGCTCCTCGGCGGCCCTCTGCGAGCGGTGTACTCGACGGTTCGCCAGGTAGTTCCTGCCTGCCGCTGAGGCGAGGCGACTGCTGCGACTGGAGCGGTCGGGCCCCAGCCCGGCGCCGATGGCGAAGCCGGTCGCTCCCGCGACGGCAGGGTTGGCGAGCCACGGCGTCGCGGGCCGGTCGCTGCCCGCCCGACGGGTCGCCAGGCGTTGGCCCACCGAGCCGGCCAGGTTGTGCCCCGCCGCGAGGATTCTCTTGCGCGTCACGTACATGGCGACGACGGCCATGTTGACGAGGGCAAACCGTTCCACGAGCCCGACGTCGTCGGACCCTTCGAGCAGCGCGTTCACCGTCAGCAGGAGGATCGAGAGGACGAAGCTCATGCCGACGACGGCCAGGACCGCCCGGGCCAAGGCAGTGAGCCACCTCCATGCCAGCTCTCTGCCGGCCCCCGGGAGGATGCCGGCGAGAAGGGCGAAGGGGGCTACGGCCCACAACGTCACGGCGATCACCTGGGCCACGACGACCGTGAGGGCTACCAGGCCCACCAGTACGGCCATGAGCGTCGCCGCGCCGAAGGTCAGGAGGGCGCCGAAGAGTCGGTTGCTGTCCGGGCGCTCGTTGAACTCGGCCTGCGCCTCACAGCCGGCATCCGCCATGACGCTGCGCGGTTCGTCATCGGCACCGTGGGGACCGGTCGCGAGGATCTCGTCTCGCGCGGCGGCACAGGAACCGGAGAGCGGTCCGCCCCAATTGAGGTAGTCGTACGGCTCCTCCACGAACGCTGAGTGGATCTCCGCTTGGAGCGGCTCCATGACCGCCTCGGCATCCGTCGCCCCATCTGGTGGCGGCTGTCCGGTTCCTGTTGCCAGCAGCGCGCCCGACAGCCGGGACATGGTGTCGGTGGTGCCTTGCATGTACCCGGCGGGGTTCGCGAGGAGGATGCCGGCCAGGCCAGCGGCGAGGATCGAGATGGCCAGCTCTCCAGCGGCCATCGTGAGCCGACCGCGCAGGGCTGCGACCGCTGCCCACGCCACCGCGTAGGTCCAGGCCAGGTGTCCGAGCCCGAGTGGCCCGATGATGCCGCTCTGGTACCGGCGGGCGATGTCCACGGCGGGGCCGCCGAGGCGGTCTTGGACCCCGAACGCGTAGGCCCACTCGACGAGCCACAGCGCCAGGGCCGTCGACGACCTCGCCCCCTGGAACGACAGGTCCGTGAAGGTGCCGTAGACCTTGCGGCTGAGGTGGTTCCAGGCCCCCTCATCGAAGCCGATGTCGTAGTTCCCCGACGGGAAGCGTCCCCAGCACTCGTTGGGCACGATCGACGGATCGTCCCCGTCAGGATCGGCCGGGACGGCGCAGGGGTTCGGGGGTGCGTCGCCGTCCACCTCTGTCGGTAGCGCCGACGAAAACGAAGCAGCGCCGGCGGGGGACCACGCGGTCGTCGCCCCGAGCAGGACGAGCGTCAGGGCAACGATCCAGCGCCAGGCACCGCGGGCCGATCCCGGCGAAGCGTCGACCTCAGCCATCATCACCGCCGGCCAGGGCGGCGGCCAACGGGGTGCGACGGTGGCGCCGGGCCCGCGAGCGTGCCTGGGCCATCCGATCGAGAGCGTCCTCGTTGCCTCGTGGTGCGTCTGACGGGCGTCCACCAGGCCGACGATCCGAGGCAGGCTCTGGGTCTACCTCACGCGGCACCCGTCCCACGCCGGGGGTGGTGTCAAAGGCAGCGTGCAGGCCATCCAGCACGGGCCGGTGGACCTGGACGAGCCCGACCCTGTCGCGCACGTCGCGGTAGATGCACTGCCCTGCCCCCAGCGTGGAGACGACTGATGCCGTCGTTGCATCGTGCTCGAGACCGAGGAACTCGACTGCCTTGGTGCCGGCCGCAGTGGAGGCCTGGCGGAACGCGAACCGGGCGCCGATGAGATCGACGAGCTCGCCGGCGCCGAGGTCGTTCGGGTGTTGGCTCGCCAGCCAGATGGCTCCGTTGTGCTTGCGCCCGTCTCGAATGCCTTCGAGCACCAGACGTTGGCCGTGGGGCGATGCCAAGAGCGACCACGCCTCGTCGTACAACGCTGCGCCGAAGCGGGTCGGGTCGGCGAAGACGACCTCGCGTCCGACGGCGGCCACGAGGTAGAGCAAGGCGTTGCCCAGGATCTGCTCCGGCAACATCTGCCGAGCCAGGTGCTCGTGCATCAGGGTGTCCCGGTCGGGGAGCGACAGGTTGGGCGCCCAGAAGACGATGAGATCGGCGTCGAGGGTGGCCGGTTCGGCATCGCCGAACGCGATCTGGCCTGCGCCGAGCCGGCGATAGTGATCGAGGCGCCGAGCGAGGCTGCGAGCCGCTGGATCGTCTCGCTTGGCGTCGTCTCCCATCCGGTGAAGTGCCTCGAGAACGTCCCCGAGGCGGCCTTGTGGGTGACGCGCAGCCTCGTGAACCGCTTCGGCCAGCGCGGCGCCCTCTTCGGTGTGGGGTGAGCAGCCGGCGAGGAGCGACAGGAACCCGAGCGTCACCGCGGTGCGGTTCTCCCCGGTGAAGGTCCTCAGGGGGTCGAGGCAGACCTCGACGTCGGACCCGAGCCGGACGACCTGGGCGCGACCTGGGGCGGACCTGGCGAACGCGGCGTACTCACCGCGGGAGCTGCGGTCGATGGTGACCACCTGGCCGCCACGAGCAACGGTGTCCCAGCAGATCCGCTTGAGGAAGTAGCTCTTGCCTGAGCCGAGAGCGCCCACGACGGCGAGCGACGCGGTGCGCCCCACCTGTGGCCCGTACGCAGGGTCGAGCAGGACCGGCGTCGACACCCCGGTGTCGAGCGAGGCGCCGAGCAGCAGACCGTTGGGGTCTCCGACGGCAGATCCACAGAAGGGCGCTCCGGCGGCGAGATCGCGAGGCAGGAGGTACTGCGTGTAGTCCCGGCAGACGGGCGCCGCAGCCGTGCCAGGCAACATCGACCTCAGCAGGGCGAGCTGGCCACCGGTCGGACGGCCGAAGGCATAGTCATGGGGCTCGAAGAGGCCGAGCAGGGCGGAAGCCTGATCCTCGAGCGCCGGCAGGCTGTCGGCGGCGACGCTGACGATGATCGTGGCCTGCAGCTCCGGCTCGGCAGGGTTGGCGGCCAGCTCCGCTCGTTGGTCATCGACGGCGGCGATGGCCTCGGCGAGCGATGGTGGGGCGCCGGTGACCTCGCCGTCGTACTCGTCCACCTGGCCGATCAGCTGGCGATGCTGGCGGCGGACCTTGATCTGCGCTTCGGCGTTGGCCACCGCGCGAACGCGCACCGCCCAATCGAGCGGGAAGGCGAGGTCGTCGAGATGGTGGAACCACTCCCCGCCTCCGCCTGGGAACGTCCAGTCGTGGGGCATGTCGGCGAGGGCCAGCGCAGTCTGGAACGCGGTCCCGTGCGCCGTGTCGACGCGGAGGTAGCGACGGTGGTGGGGCCGGTCCTGGTCGTCCTGCCCTCCTCCCTCGCGCACCACGGCATCGGTCAGCGGTGCGAGGACCGCGGGGCTGCGCCGGCCGCCCGTCAAGGTGCGCACCGGAGGTTCCCAGCTGTCGTCGAAGGGAGGGGCGTCATCCTCCAGTCCCCGGCGCATCGACCGGGCGTACAGCCAGCGGATCTCTCCGGCCGTGACAGGGTCGAGCGAGAGGTGCACACGCAGGCGGGCTTCCAGCGCCGCCGCCTGGCGACGTCGGATGTCGACCTCCTCAGCGGGCAGCGGAGCGGGAGCCAGCCCGAAGGCTCCGCTCACCTCGGTGGCAGCGTGTTGAACGATCTCCGTCCAGGACCGGCGCGCCCGCCGAGGGAGCAGCGCAGCCAGGTAGTACCGCCGCCGGTGCAGGGCAGTGGTCGCGAGGGAGCCGGCGGTGGCGCTGCACACGTCCGCCCAACGAGGCGTGGTCGCCGGGTCGGTGCCTTCGAGCATGTCGGCCACGACGTCCCAGGGGTCGATGCGCTCGCAGATGGACAGGAGCAGGGAGTCGGTTGGAAGACCGAGGAGCATCCCTCGCAGGCGGCTGTGCGTGGCCAGCTTGTCCGCCGCCGAGCAGTGCCCGTGGGGAAAGGGATCGACTCGCCAGACCGCCCACGTCCCACCGCTGTCCCCCGACCACACGAGGTTGTCCACGACGGCGCGGGCGGGGGCCTTCACGAGCGTGGCTCCATCCAGATGCGCTGACCAGCGGTGCGGACGGGGCGGGGCGCTCGGTGCGGACGACCCGCCACGGTGCCACGGCTGCGTCCACACCAGAGCCCGACGTAGCCGGCCGCAGCACGAACCAGGCTCCGACCTTCGACGCGCACCCGACGGACCGCCCATGCCGACCCTGTTGGAAGGCCCATGGCAATCAGGAGCGCGATCGTGCTCGGAACGAACCGAGTCCAGAGGGACCACGACCAGACCAGCGCGACGAAGGTCCCGAGGAGCACCAAGATCTGCGTGATGGTCAGCTGGAACGGCGGCGTCCATCCTGCGATCTGCCCGAGGACCATCGGATGCCGACGCGCGTGGGTGTAGCTGGCGCAGCGCACCAGATCGCCCGGCTCGTCAGGCATCGGGCCCGTTGCTCCGACCCGTCTCGTTCACGAGGACGATCGGCGCCACGGCCCGGGCGTCGAACTCCTCCCCCACCTTCTGCTCGAGGAAGGCGACGTTGTTGATGGCCCACGTCATGAGCGCCCCGAACAGCAACGCCCCGATGGTCGGGACGAATGCCTTGGTCCGGACCCAGACCACGATCACCATGATCAGGGCCATCAGGGCGACCGCCGCCTGGACCAGGGATTCGACCCTGGCGATCTCTCCGTGCAGGAGCTCGGTCACAGCATCTGTCCTTTCAGCGGAGGGCGCCTCATGCGCCCGGGGTGGGTGGGTTCGTGGTCGACGGGTCGGGAGCGGGTTCTGGCCTGGCACCGGTGCCATGGCCGTCGGGCTCGGTCCCGCTGTCACCGGGCTCCGGCCGCCCATCACGGCGCAGGGTCGGCGCACCCGACAGCCCCTGGACCTCCCACCGGCCGTCTCGCTCGGCCATCGTCAGCTCGTACGAGAGCGACACCTCGACCTCAGCAGCGGTGATCGCCGAAGCCTCGACCCGGATCGTCGAGGTGGCCCGGCCTGCTCTGACGATGCCGATGCGCTCCACCGTCACGGACTCGAACGGCGCCGGAGTCAATGGCGGCACCGACGACCCAGGAGCCATGTAGCGACCGACCTCACCTGCGCCGGTCAGCAGCGAGCGCAGAAACGCCTCCGCTGTCGTCGCAATGGGATCGTCCCGTTGGGGCGTCTCCTCGGTGCCGCGCAGGTCGACCTCGGGCGACGGCGGGTCGGACACCACCGCCGGCGGACCGACGACGGCCACAGCACCGCCCGAACGCAGAACTCCGACTTCGAGAAGCCACCGCGTCGATGCCGCGCTCCCTTGCGTTTCCTCGTCCGCGTCCGCCGCCTCGGCCTCGGTGGCCAAGACGTCGGCTGCGACGGTCACCGCCCAGTAGTCCTGATCCACCAACCGACCACCCACGGCCGAGGTCCACAGGACCGACAGGCGTGCAGCCGTTCGGTCCGCAGAGGCCGCAGCTGGTCGGTTCGCCGAGTCGAACTCGCCGGTGGTCAGCCATTCGCGGACTGCGGCCTCCGCGCGCCCCATCACGTCCGATGGCACCACTTCTGTCTGAGGTGCCGGACGTGTGCCAGCGGCGTCAGGCGTCGAGCGAAGAGCGCCCCCCACTCCGCCGAGTGCGCCGATGACCACCAGGAGCCAGAGCCCCGCACGCGCCGCTCTCACCGCCAGCGGCGACGGGCCCATCTCATCGGTAGGAGCGCCGCCGCTCGATCGCTTGGAGCGACGGTGGATCTTCGCCAGCAGGGCCACGTGACCGCGATGCGCCGAGGGTGACTACGAAGCGCAACCGGACCCACAAGGCCCATCGACTGAAGATGCAAGAACCGTGCCTAGGAGGTTCGAGTCCTCCCGGGGGCGCCTTCAGCCTGGCCGCAGCCCCACGAGCGGCTGCGAGCTTCCGCTATCACGATTGCGAATCGTGGATGAACAGGCGTACGCCGAAGCATGGCGGCAAGCTTCCTCCCTCGCAGACGCAGGTGAACTGGTCGCGACGTTCCTCGAGGTGCCCATGTCGTGGACGCCCACGCACGGCCAACCACCCGACGAAGAGACCTCCGGTCTCGCGGCCTGCCTAGCCGCAGTGAACCGAGCGGGGTTCGTGACCGAGATGTCGCAGCCTGGCGAGGTCGGCGAGGGCTGGAAGCAACGCGCCTGCGTCTCCGGCTACTGCGCGATCGATACGGTCGAACGCCTTCGCAATCTGGAGATCGACTCCGATCTCGTGGTCGCAGTCCATCGGCCTGGCGCCGTGGACGGCCAGCTCGGGTGGGCCGTCACCTATGGGGACGACGAGGGAGCCTGCACCTGGGACGGGATGCCGTCCGATCCTGCGAGCCTCATCCACTGGTACCGAGAGCCCGCTCCGCTCATGGCCGAGGTCTTGATCGGTTCCTGGCAAGTCGCGGTCGTCGACCCTCGCTGGGGTCGCAACGACCTCCTCTGGCCAAGGCTTCTTCAAGCGGTGACCTCGCCGTAGCGCCTTGAAAGGGTCGGACGTACGCAACGCTCGACGCAAGCCAGTTCCCCAGCAACTCGGGTCAGAGGGCGCACATAGGATCGGCCGGATGAAGGTGTTTCAGCGCGGCATCTCAACTCATGGCTCGAAGGCACATGGCCCGAGCGGACTGGCGCTGCTCGCAACTGACGAGAGCCCCATGTACATGTGGGCTCCGCTATCTACGCTTGACGCGGACGGGCTCCCCGTCAACGGACGGATAGCAGAGCTGACGGCCGTCAACGGTCCGCATCGGGTTGCCGAGTACTACGAGGAACGAGATCTTCGCGACGGACTCCTCGCCTGCGCCTACCACTTCGCCCAACTTGCGCTCCTGTACGTCGAGCGGGTCGACGCCTTCGCTCGTCAGGCGGACCCCCGCACGCTTCGTGGCAACACGCACGACCTTCGCGCCTACTTCGAGATCAGCGCCTTCCTGACGAAGGCCCGCACTTGGTACGACTCGCTCTTCGAGTTGCTGTGGGCCCGGCTCACTGGCGATGACCTCAAGAAGCCGGATGGCTTCACCCGCTTCCTCCACTGCGCTGGCTTCGATCGGCTCGAGTCGACCTATGCCGACCACCTGGCTGCGCACTGGGCGGGAGCCGGGAGGATCATGAACCAGTACCGAAACGCGGTTGCTCACTCACGACCGGTCCACGACGGCGGGACCAACTGGTTCGAGCCCGTCGGCGGTGGACTCTTCGGCGTCACCGTGCGCCTCCCGTCCAACCCGGGCGACCCCCGACCTCAGTTCGACTTCGAGCACGGACCTGATGCGCTCGACTTCTGCCACGCGACCCTCCTCGACCTCATCGCTCTCGGAGAACGCACGACGGCCATCCCCGAGATCCGCGCTCGACTCGACCAGCCCCGGCGACTCAAGTAGGAGCCGAGGCAGCTGACTCCGACGACCTGCCGGAGCAAGCCATCTTCGTGGCCGGGTAATGGAAAGGGAGGCCGCCCGTCGGCCGCCTACCGTCGCCGACATGAGCGACGACGAGCGAAGCGACCTGGCGGCCGGTGCAGCCGAGGTCGACCCTGCGTCGCTCATGGAGATCATCGCTGCAACCTCGATGGGCCGAGAGCAACAGGCGGTGTTCGACCGTCTCGGACAGCCGTACTTGCTCGCGATGATCAACGGCCAAGCCTTCGAGGCGGTGTGCAGACTGGCAGAGCCTGCGCTGCATGCGCCCCTGGACGATGACCAAGCAGCCCAGGCGATCGTTGCCAGTGGTCAGAACCGCAAGTTGCACAATGCCATCGGCACCCTCGTCAAGGCAGCGGAAGGGCTCTTGCCCGACGACCTCGTTCGCGACCTGAAGAAGGCACGTGAGCGCAGGAACGTGCTAGCCCACGACATGCTCTGGCTCGCTCAGGAGGTCATCGCTGGGCGGGGCGAGCAACTGATCGCTGAGTTGAACGCCGATGCCGAAGAGTTTGCTCGACTGTCGAAGGCCCTCGCGCCGCTGATCTTCTTCCCCGCCGTCGAGGCGCGAGGGATCACGCAGGAAGAGATGGCGCGGTTTCTCGATTCAGCGACCGCGGCGATGGCCCTCTTCCCGGAGGTCTTCGACGGCGTCGACTTCAAGCGTCCCGATGCGGACGACCTGCTAGCTCGGTTTCAAAGGTTGGCCGACCTCGACCCCGCGGAAGTCCAGCGACGCCTCGAAGGCGGCCCACCGGCTCCGACGACGAACGAGTTCGACTGAGATTCGTCTGAAATGGGCGCCCGATTCCTCGCCGCCGTTGCCCCCCGTTGGTGCATGGCTGACAGGGCGAGCACCTACTCCGCGAGAGAACCTCTGCCCCAGCCCGTGCCTACGAGATCGACACCGAGGGCAGCTCCAGTCTGCGCGACCTCGCCGACAGGACGACCGAGCCGGTCGGGCCCCCTTGCCAGACCTCTGCGGCAGATCAGACTCCGACCCCGACAGCCGCGACGAGCGTCGCTGTGACAAGCGCAGGGGCGAAGGGGGTGCCGGCAGCGGGTGTCGCACTCCGGCTCGCGATCACCAGCGTGGCGACGCACGCCGCGAGGAAGGCGCCCGCCGAGGCGACGGAAGCCGTACTCGTGCCGTGCCCACCCACGGCCGCAGCCCATCCCAGCACCAGGCCGAGAACGATGCCCAGCTTCACGTCACCGGGCCCCAGGTGCGGGTCGAGCAGGTGCACAAGGGTGAGGACACCGAACCACAGCCCCGCCGTTGCAAGCGCGGTCCGGGCTCCACGAACTCCGGCGATCTCGGCGCCAAGCGCGACAACAGCGAAGGCGATCACAGTCATCGCCAGCAGTCGGTTCGGTATCCGGTGAGTGGCGGCATCACATCGAGCAATCGCGAGCATCCCCGGAACGGCGGCCGCCAGCGGTGCTGCCTGAAGTGGCCCGTGGACAGCTACTAGCGCCGCGGCCACGAAGACGCTCGCGACCACCCACACGCCGATTCGAGGGGGCGACCGACGAGGGGCGAGGACATCTGCCCGATCAAGCACTGTGGCGCGCCCGGGTCGGGCCGGTCAATCGCTCCAAGAGGGCGGTGGTGTCGGGATGGACGGTGTCCTCCGGCTCGACACCGTCGTCCGGATCGGCGAGCACGTCGGTCAGCTCGTCGTAGACCCTACGAACACCAGGCAGGGACCCCGCAGCGAACGCGCTCCGCATCAGGAGGCGGTACAAGCGCTCCTCGTAGGGACACACCTTGAGACCCTGACGGGCTGCCCACTCCGCCCCTCGCCAGTCGTCACCGGCCAGCCGAACCTCCGCTAGTTCCTCGGCGGCATCGACGACCTGAGCGATGATGAGCCCGGAGTGGGGGGCGACCCAGGCATAGCCACGGCCGCCGCCGGTGAAGGGCTCGCCCTCGACAAGCGTCAGGGCCTCGGCCAGCAGCATCGCCGCCCTTCGCGCGTCCTCCTCCTCGTCCGCCAGCGCTACGAGCTCGCAGAAGAGGCCGTAGTCCGTGGCAACGGCTTCGGACAGCGCGTACCTGCCTTCCGCCGGCTCCGGGAAAAGGTCGCTGTCGGGTCGAGCAGTGCCCAGCGCCTTCCGTGCCGCCCAGATCGTGTTGTGGAACGTCTTGAGCGAACTGGTACCCGCCGGCCAGAGGGCGGCTTGCAGCTCCTCCTTGTCGACCGGCGACTCCCGCAAGGCGAGATAGGTGAGGGCTTCGAGTGACTTCTGCTTGCCGGTCGTGAGCGGTTCGCCCTCAGGGCCCGTGGTGGCGTGCACCTCTCCGAGGACGTGCACCGTCACCTCGACGTCACGGAGCAGCTCATCGAGCGCGCCCCCGCGGCTCTCCTCGGCCAGCGCGGGCTCGGCCGGCGCGCGTCGCTGTGCCCTTGGGGCGTCGTCGACCGGAGCACTCGGCGCCGTTGCATGATCGAGAAGGCGGGTGACCTGACGGAGTGAGCCGTCGTCGAGATCACGACATCGCAGGGGCATGTCGACGCCGTCGATCGTCAGCTCGTCATCGCTGATGCACATCATCCGTCCAAGGGGCTCCATCCCCGGCGCTCCGTGGACCACCACAGCGATGCCGGGAGACGGTTCTCGGACGACCTCACGAAGTCGCGCAAGGTGCTCGTCGTCGTGCGGGCGTTCTGCGAAGACGACCACGAGCGGTTCCCACGCGTCTGGACTCACCCCCGAGGCGCGAGCCGCTGTCACCGTGTCGTACCCGAGGAAGCCGAGGTTGTGAGCCACCGCGTCGCGGCGGGCCCGTATCTCGTCGAGCGCACGATCGAAGTCATCGCACGCTTCGAGGCCGTCGATCGGAGGCAGGGCGTCGCGGTCCTGCCCGACCAGCATCACGCGTGCCTGGTCGTTCCACGGCGAGGTCGCCGCCGTCACCGCCACGGCTCGAAGGAGCCCCTCAACCGCCAGCGGTTCCCCGCTCACCGTCGTCACGCTCGTCTCGAGGTCCACCAGCACCTCGTGCCCCTCGGCGCGACCGACGGGAACGAGTGCCGGGGCCGGCGATGCGCTGCTCCGGCCGAGCTGGGCGAGCTCATCGAGCGGTGCGGTCGTGCGCCACCGCCGCTCGTCGACGTTGACGAAGCCAGGCGGAGCGTCCGACTCGGCGGCGAGGATCATCGTCACGCCTTCACCATCGGACTCGACCCATCGAAGAGGCGGCGGACCCTCCGGCCCGTTCCCCGCCATGGATGCGCGCAGCGCCGCCTCCAAGTAGCCCGCCGACTCGGTGTCCGCACCGATGCGAAGTTCCCGTTCGGCGGCCTGCGCCGCAGGGGGAGGCTCTGGCAGACGCTCCCCGGCTCGGCGGTGCCGCTGTTGGGCTCGGCGTCGCCTGTCGAGGATGACCAGGAGGCCCGCCGTCGCAAGGCCACCCCCGATCAGGCCGACCGGAACGACCGGGTGCCCCGACTCCGCGTCGACGTCGCGCCCATCCGACTGCTCCGCTGGAAGAGGGTCGTCGACGGTCGGACGGGACGCCTCCGGCGCGGGCGCGGGCTCTGGGGGCAGGGATGGGTCCGGCGCCGGCGGGGCCTCCGGGGACGTGTCCGGGTCGTCCGGTTCTGGCGCAGCCGGATCTTCGGTCGGTGGGGGCCCAGGCGGCGGCGGGACCTGGACGTCCGGCAGTGGTTCGTCGGGCACGGGCTGAGCCACCGGCTGCCCTGCCGGCACGTCCAGCGTCCACCCGGGCTGGATGACGTCGGCGTCGGTCAGTCGCCGGCCATCGGGCTGGACGCGGTCCCGGTTGAGGTCAGCGATCTCCCGGTGGCGATTCGCATCGTGGAGGACCTCCTCGGCGATCCCCGAGAGGGTGTCGCCAGGCTCGACCACCACCTGCTGCCCCACACCCGGCGCGGCCGGACCGGCATCCGTGGGGGGATCGTCGGACGGAACAAGGATGATCCAGCCGGGTCGGAGGAGGCTGGGTTCTGCCAGGGCGCGGCCGTCCGGCTGAACACGGCCGCGGTTGAGCGCGAAGAGCTCAGGCGCCGCAGTACCGCTGCCGCAGTAGCGCTCGGCGATGCCCCAGAGGGTGTCTCTGCGCTCGACGACATGCTCGACGAACGCTGCCGTACTCTCGCCCGGGGGCGCCTCGTCACGAGGCACTGCTTCAGGCCACGCCGCCTCAGTCGCGACCTCAGCCTCAACCCGTGGGGGCGGAGCAGCGATCAGCGCCGAGGCGAGCGGCTGCGCAGGAGCGGGCGCCGGGCGGGCCATGGCGCCGGCGGGCCATGCGAGGACGATCGCTGCGACAAGTGGTCCCGCAAGGCTCTGGCCGAGGCCGAGGCCACGGATCGACCGGGCCAGCCCGCCTCGCATCAGCGCCCTGATCTCGACGCCGACCGCGGCCACCACCTGCATCCAGGCCACCCACACGACTGCGGCCAGCACCTTCCACACGATCGTCGGCGGCAACGGCAGCTCACCGGTGAAGGTGTCCATGACGTTGCTTGCATCCGGCAGCGCGCGAGGCAAGGGCCATCCCACCGTGCCGACGAGGAAGACAGGAACTCCTACGACCAACGCGGCCAGAACAATGAAGGCGGCTACACCGCGAGCGAGATGAGCCGGTCCGCGCATCAGTTGCCCGCCTCCGTGACGCCCCGGACTGACCGGGCCGAGCCCGTGGACGACACCGTCCTGCTCTCGATGCCGACGATGCCCAGGAGCAGCGTCGGTTGGGTGACCGTCACGGTGACCGTCACGGTCGTCCCCGTGACCACCACGGAGTCAGCTGCCACGTCCTGCCGGGCGAGGTACGCCCGGACCGCACGGTCCGCCGCCACGGGATCAAGGACGGCGTCACCCGATCGCAGGCTCTGCTCGCTCAGCTCCTGCGCCCCGGCCCGGGCCGCTTGACGAGCGGCGTTGCTGGCATCTCGCCGGGCGGTCAGGATCTGCCCCCCGTCGTAGACGAGGCCGCCGAGCGCCAACATCGCCAGGACCAGCACCGCCCACATGGCGGTGGCCTGTCCGCTCTCGTCGCGCAGCCAAGCGCGCCTCCGTCTCATCCCGCCGGACCAACGCTTCGCCATCGGTCGATCACCTCGGTCGATGTCCGGCCGACGATCCGACTCCCTGGCAACCCGGGAAGAGCGACATCATCGAGCAGGACCTCGCAGGCGACGCTGACCTGGACCTCACCGCCGGCAACGAAGGTCGAAGGGTCACCGAGCTCGACTGTGAGGTTCCTGCACGTCACGTCTTGACGAGCGAGGCTTCCTGCCGCGGTCTCCTCGGCGGCGTCGACCGCAGCCGAGTACGTGGACGCCAGCGACGCGGCGCGTGCCGCGTCGCGGGAGGCCGCCGCGACGTCGGCGCTAACGGTGGACAGGCGCCCGGCCAGGACCAGGAAGGCAAGCACGGCCAAGAAGAGGGGCGTCAACAGCACCATCTCGACGGTGGCTGCTCCACGCTCGGCGTGACCCTCGCCTGGATCTGACGAGCGTGGCATCCCTCCCCTGATCATCGGTCACCCTGGGGGATGAACTGCTCCTTCGGAGCAACCGAGGTGCCCTCCACCGTGAGGTCGAACCCAGGGAGGGGCACCAAGGATGGCGCGGTCGCTCGCACCGTCGTCCGCACCTCGCCTGCCTCCTCCGTGACGTCGACGACCACGTTGCGAAGCAGACCGGAGTCGATGGCGTCGGCCAGCA
>DASVEH010000329.1:0-7412 GCA_036380655.1 Candidatus Limnocylindria bacterium
ACCGTCCGGCGCATGATGCCGGCGATCAAGGGAGGCAAGTGAACCGATGGCGACCGAAGCCTACTGCGTCAAGTGCAAGGCAAAGCGCGAGATGCAGAACGAGAACAAGATCACGATGAAGAACGGCAAGCCGGCCACCGAAGGCCAGTGCCCCGTCTGCGGCACCAAGATGTTCCGAATCGGCGGCTGACCGCCGGTCAAGAACCGATCGAGAGGCGCGCCGGACCCCGGCGCGCCTCTCGCCATGCACGGACGATCGCTAGAATGGGCGTCACGTGGATGACCTCGCCGATCGGTCGGCCCCGGTGGCCGGCGCGGTGACATCCAGATCCGCGCGGCACTGATCACTTTCGACCCTGCCACTCGCGCACGGCCCAGCGTGCCCACCCGCGACGCTGGAAGTGCCCAGACGGCCGCAACCGCAGCGCAAGGAGCACTCCGTCCGTGAGCACTCGCATCGGCATCAACGGCTTCGGCCGGATCGGTCGGCAGACCCTCAAGGCGATCCTGGAGCGTCACGGCTCGACCCTCGAGGTCGTGGCCATCAACGACCTGGCGCCGACTGCCACGAACGCGCACCTCTTCCGCTACGACTCGACCTACGGCCGCTACGACGGCGAGGTGACCTCCGGGGAAGGCACGATCACCGTGGATGGCCACGAGATCAAGGCCTACAGCGAGAAGGATCCGGCGGCCCTCCCGTGGGGAGACCTGGGGGTCGACATTGTCGTGGAGTCGACCGGCATCTTCACCGATGCCGAGAAGGCGGCCGCCCATCGGAGCGCCGGTGCCACGAAGGTCATCATCTCGGCACCCGCCAAGGGCGAGGACATCACGCTCGTGCTCGGCGTGAACGAGGGCTCCTACGACCCCGAGCAGCACCACATCGTCAGCAACGCCAGCTGCACCACGAACGGTCTCGCGCTGCCGGCCAAGGTCATCTTCGACAGCTTCGGCATCGAGCGCGGCCTGATGACGACGATCCACAGTTACACGAACGATCAGAACGTGCTCGACGTGTTCCACAAGGATCTGCGCCGCGCGCGGAGCGCCGGCCAGAACATCATCCCGACCACCACCGGCGCGGCGAAGGCGGTCGCGCTCGTGATCCCCGAGCTCAAGGGGCGCTTCGACGGGTTCGCGCTGCGGGTGCCCACGCCGACGGTGAGCATCATCGACTTCGTCGCCATCACCGAGCGGCCCGTCACCGCGGAGAGCGCCAATGCGGCCCTCAAGGCAGCCGCCGATGGACCGATGCAGGGGCTGCTCGGCTACACCGAGGAAGAGCTCGTCAGCATGGACTTCAAGGGCGACGATCGCAGCTCGATCATCGATGCTGCATCGACGATGGTGACCGGGGAGAACCTGGTCAAGGTCATCGCCTGGTACGACAACGAGTGGGGCTACTCCTGCCGCGTGGCGGACCTGGCCGCCTTCATGGCCGAGCGACTCTAGGGTCGCCGATGGACGCAAAATCGATCAGAGACGTTGACGTCGACGGCCGGCGCGTCTTCGTGCGCGCCGATCTGAACGTCCCGCTCGACGACGGCCGCATCACGGACGACACGCGCATCCGCGCCAGCCTGCCCACGCTCGTCAACCTCCTCGAGCGCGGCGCCACGGTGATCCTGGCCAGCCACCTTGGGCGTCCGAAGGGCAAGGTCAACGACGCGCTTCGCCTCAAGCCGGTCGCCGATCGGCTGAGCCAGCTGCTGGGCCGGCCCGTGCGCATGACGGGCGATGCGCTCGGCCCCGGCGTCCAGGTCGCGGTCGACAAGCTGCGCGGCGGCGACCTGCTGCTCCTCGAGAACCTGCGTTTCCACGCGGCCGAGGAAGCCAACGATCCGGAGTTCGCGGCGGCGCTGGCCAGCCTCGCCGATCTGTATGTGAACGACGCATTCGGGGCGGCGCATCGCGCCCACGCCAGCACCGAGGGAATCACGCATCACCTGCCCGCCGTGGCCGGCCTGCTGATGGAGAGGGAGGTTGACGCGCTGTCGCGCCTGCTGACCCGCCCTGCCCGCCCGTTTCATGCGGTGATCGGTGGCGCGAAGGTCTCCGGCAAGCTCGAGGTCCTCGAGGCGCTCCTCTCGCGCTGCCAGGCGGTGCTGGTTGGCGGAGGGATGGCGAACACGTTCCTCGCCGCGCGCGGCCTGGTGCTCGGCAAGAGCCTGGTCGAGGAGGACCAGCTGAAGAACGCCGAGCGCATCGTGGCCGAGGCACGTCGGAAGCGGGTCCGCCTCATGCTACCCACCGACGCGGTCATCGCTCCGCAGATTCACCATCGTGCCAGGACGCAGGTCGTCCCCGTCGAGGAGGTGCCCAAGGATCAGATGATCGTGGACATCGGCCCCGAGACTCGGGCTGCCTACGCCGAGCACCTCGCCAAGGCCCGGACGGTCTTCTGGAATGGGCCGATGGGCGTCTTCGAGATCGCGCAGTTCGCCGAGGGCACGAACCACATGGCTCGGGTGGTCGCACGGCGCACGCGAGCCGGAGCCGTGACCATCGTCGGCGGCGGGGACTCGGTCGCGGCCGTCGAAGGACTCGGACTGGCCGACAAGATGACCCACGTGAGCACCGGGGGCGGCGCATCGCTCGAGTACATCGAGGGGAAGGTCCTCCCCGGCGTGGCCGCGCTGCTGCCAGCCGATGCCGAGATCACCCTTCCGCAGGAGGACGCATGACCATCCTGATCGAGGACGTCATCGGTCGCGAGATCCTCGACTCGCGCGGCAACCCGACCGTCGAGGTCGACGTGTTCCTGGTGGACGGAGCGGTCGGCACGGCGATGGTGCCCTCCGGCGCGTCGACCGGAGCGCACGAGGCGGTGGAGCTCCGCGATGACGACCCGGACCGCTACCGCGGCAAGGGCGTGCTGACGGCGGTGCGGCACATCAACGACACGATCCGGCCCGAGCTGCTCGGCATCGACGCCCTCGACCAGGTCAGCCTCGACCGCCTGTTGATCGATCTGGATGGCACTCCGAACAAGGCGAAGCTCGGTGCCAACGCGCTGCTGGGCGTCAGTCTGGCGGTGGCGCACGCGGCGGCCGACTCGGTCGGCCTGCCGCTCTATCGCTATCTCGGCGGGGCGGGAGCGCGGACGCTCCCGGTGCCCCTGGTGAACATCCTCAACGGCGGCAAGCACGCGATCGACTCGACCGACTTCCAGGAGTTCATGATCGCACCGCTCGGGGCGCCCACGTTCCGGGAGGGCCTGCGCTGGGCGGCCGAGACCTTCCACGCCCTTGGCGCCCTCCTTCACGACGAGGGGTTCGCCACGACCGTCGGCGACGAGGGTGGCTACGCGCCGAGCCTCGGCAACAACGAGGACGCCATCGCCGCGGTGCTGACCGCCATCGAGCGCGCCGGCTACGCGCCCGGCGAGCAGATCGCCATCGCGCTGGACCCGGCCAGCACCGAGCTCTTCAGCGACGGGCGGTACACGCTGGCTCGCGAGGATCGGACGCTGACCGGTGCGGAGCTGGTCGACTTCTGGGCAGACTGGGTCGAGCGCTATCCGATCGTGAGCCTCGAGGATGGGCTGGCCGAAGACGACTGGCAGGGGTGGACCACCCTCACGGAGCGTCTCGGCGACCGCATCCAGCTGGTCGGCGACGACCTGCTGGTGACGAACACCGAGCGCCTCGCCCGTGGCATCCGCGAGCGAGCGGCGAACAGCATCCTCGTCAAGCTCAATCAGATCGGGACGTTGACCGAGACCCTCGAGGCCGTCGAGATGGCGCACCGCGCGGGATGGACGGCGGTGATCAGCCACCGCTCGGGCGAGACGGAGGACACGACCATCGCGGATCTGGTGGTCGCCCTGAACACGGGGCAGATCAAGACCGGCTCGATCAGCCGATCGGAGCGAATCGCGAAGTACAACCGGCTCCTCCGCATCGAGGAGGAGCTCGGCGACGCGGCCGAGTACGCCGGCCAGCGCGCCTTCGCCGCAGGCCGCGACTGACCCCGTCCGCGACCATCGCCCACCCGGGCCGTTCACGCCGGACACGAAACGACCCCGGATCGTCGATCCGGGGTCGTCGTCTGTGAGGCCGGACCGGGCGTCTAGCCCTCGGTCTCCTCGTCGGTGCTCTTGGCGCGGCGCCGCGCTGCCGCGGATTCGCGGCTGGCGCGCGTGACGGCGACCTTGGCCTTGCCGGCCGCGGTGCGCGGCCGATCGGTCGCCTTGCCGGCAGCCGCCTTGGAAGCCTTGGCAGCGGCGACCTTCTTGCGCTGCGCGGTCTTGCTGGCGGTGGTCCGCTTCTTCGCGGTGCTCGCCGTCGCCTCAGCGCCGTCGAGCAGGTGCGCCTCGTTGGCCTTGACCATGAGACGGCTCTTGCGGCGGGCCGCGTTGTTGGGATGGATGATCCCCTTCTCGGCGGCCTTGTCGAGCGCGCGGATGGCGGCGTTCACGGCCTCGGGCCCATCACCGGACGAGCGCCCGAGAGCGATCTCCGAGGCCTGCTGGACGAGCGTCTTCGCCTCGCTGCGCGCCCGGCGGTTGACGGCGCGGCGGCGAAGGGACTGGCGCACGCGCTTCAGGGCGGAGGGCGTGCGCGCGCCCTTCCAGGTTCGTGCCGTTCTTGCCACGTGGAATCCTCGTCTCGAGTCTTGTTGTCTGCACACGGACACACGCTCGTCGGAGCGCGGCGGAGGCGAAAGTATACCATCGGCGTTGGTACCGGGCCAATCGGCCACTCGACAATCGGGCCGAGACCGGCGACAATCCGGCCACCAACACCGCCGCGCCCGCCGACGTTGGACACGAGGAGAGAATTCAAGGGGAGACGTCCGGTGTGCCATCCGGATGCCGTAGCCGATCCTGCAACGATCGCGCTCGCTCGCGCGTCTCCACCCACGACGCCATGACATCGATCACCATTCCCGGCCGGCTGATGCGCCCGGTGGCCTCGCCGCCGGCGCGACGCGCTACCCTCATCGGCTTCGCCGCAACCCTGCTCGCGGGGCTCATCATCATCGTCGGCCTGTCGGCTGGCATCGCGCTCGCGGCGGCCGGCAGGGTGCTGCCGGGCGTCACTGTCGCCGGCGTCCCGGTCAGCGGCCTGGACCGCGAGACCGCGATCGAGCGCCTCTCCGCCGAGCTTCCCTCCCTGGCCGCGGGCACTGCCACGCTCCTCATCGGCGACGAGGAGGCGACCGTCTCCTACGCCGATCTCGGCCGCGGCTACGAGCTCGACGCCATGGTCGACGCCGCCCTCGGCGTCGGTCGTGACGACAACCCCCTCGCCGATGGCATTGCCCGCCTCCGGACCCTGGCGCACCCCTCCGCCCTGCCGGTGATCGTCCATGCCTACGACGCCGAGCCGATGGACCGCACGGTGAACGAGATCGCTCGGCGCTTCTCGGTTCCGGCGGTCGACGCCTCGGTCGTGGCGGACGGCGCATCGTTCACCGTCACGCCCGCCGATTCCGGCACCAGCGTGGAGGCGGACGACGTGCGGACGCTCCTGGCCGGCGCGCTTGCCTCCACCGATCCGGCCGACGTGCGCCTCGAGCTGACGCCTGCCGAAGTGCCGCCCACCATCTCGACGGCACTCGCCGAGGAGGTCGCCGCCAGCGCACGCGCCACGGTGGAGCCCCTGGCACTCGAGATTCCGGGCGCGTCGGAGGAGGAGGCACTGGCCTTCGATTCGGAGACCATCGCGTCGTGGATCAGCTTCGGGCCGAAGCTCGGCGGCATCGCCTACGCGGTCCGGCTGGACGAGCCGGCCATCGGCGCCGCCGTCCAGGGGCTCGTCGAGTCGGTTGACCAGGATCCGGTCAACGCCCGCATCGGTGTGGCCGCGGGTGGTGGGCTCGGCGGCGTGATCGCCGCACAGGATGGGCGGGAGCTCGACGTCGAGAAGTCGACCGAGGCGCTGTTCGCCACGCTCGAGGAGCGGGGAAGCGGGACGGACGTCGCGAAGCTGGCGCTGGCGGTCAACGTCACCGAGCCGGCGCTGACGACGGCCGAGGCCGAGGCGGCTCTGCCGCAGATGCAGATGATCTCGTCGTGGACGACGTACTACGTGCCCGGCGATGGCAACGGCTTCGGCAACAACATCAACATCCCGGCGCGTGACATCGACGGCCGCAACCTGGCGCCGGGCGAGACGTTCAGCTTCTGGGGCAGCATCGGCCCGGTGACGGTCGAGCGCGGGTACCACTATGGCGGCGTCATCATCGGCGGCCGGAGCGTCGCCGGCGGCGCCATCGGCGGTGGGATCTGCTCGACGTCGACGACCATCTTCAATGCGGCGCTGCGGGCCGGCCTCGAGATGGGCGACCGCGCCAATCATTACTACTACATCGACCGCTACCCCGATGGGCTGGACGCTACGGTCTACATGGACGACAACTACACGCAGGACATGACGTTCCGCAACGACACCGACAACCCGATCGTCATCCGCGGGTTCGGTGGCAACGGGTTCGTCACCTTCCAGCTGTGGAGCATCCCGACGGGCCGCACGGTGGTCCTCACCGATCCGGTAACGAGCAACCACCGCGCCGCGATCGAGACGACGCAGGTCAGCACCAGCCTGGCTCCCGGAACGAGCAAGCGGGTCGAATATCCGCACGACGGCCATGACGTGTCGCGCACGCGCTTCGTGTACGACGCGGCGGGGAACGAGATCCACCGCAACACGTACTTCAGCTCGTATCGCACCGTGAACGGGATCACCCTGGTCGGTCCCGCGCCCGCCGCGGCCGCGGAGCCGCCGGCCGATGATGAGGACGAGGGCGAGACGGCGGCAGTCCCGCCGCCGGCCAACCCCTAGCCACCGACGGGTGCGGACGGCCACTCTCGGCTAGACTTCCGCCCCGTGATCCCCCCGGAGCGCATCCGCAACTTCAGCATCGTCGCGCACATCGACCACGGGAAGTCGACGCTGGCCGATCGGCTGCTCGAGGTGACGCACACCATCGACAAGCGGCTCATGCAGTCGCAGGTGCTCGACTCGATGGACCTCGAGCGCGAGAAGGGGATCACGATCAAGGCACGGGCTGTTCGCGTCCACTACGACGCCGCGGACGGGCACACCTACGCGCTCAACCTCATCGACACGCCTGGCCACGTCGACTTCACCTACGAGGTGAGCCGATCCCTGCAGGCCTGTGAGGGCGCCATCCTGGTCGTCGACGCCACTCAGGGCATCGAGGCGCAGACGCTCGCCAACGTCCACCTGGCGATGGCGCAGAACCTGGTCATCATCCCGGTCATCAACAAGATCGACCTGGCCTCGGCGGACCCCGAGATGGTGATGAACGAGCTCGAGGAGACGCTGGCCATCCCCCGCGAGGAGGTCATCCTGGCCAGCGCCAAGGACGGCACCGGCGTCGAGGACATCCTGGAGGCGATCGTCGCCCGCATCCCGGCGCCCAAGGGCGACCCGCACGCG
>DASVEH010000330.1:0-4132 GCA_036380655.1 Candidatus Limnocylindria bacterium
CCCGATGACCGGCTGCTCCTGTTCGTCGCCCTGCGCGACGGCGCGACGCTCGACGACACGCTGAGGACGTCGATCGTCAGCGAGCTCCGGACCACCCTGTCACCGCGCCACGTTCCCGACGAGATCCGCGCGGTGCCGTCCATCCCACGCACGCTGTCCGGCAAGAAGCTCGAGGTCCCGGTGAAGCGCATCCTGACCGGGACGCCGCCCGACGTCGCGGCCTCGCGTGGCTCGCTGGCCGATCCGACGGCCCTGGACGCCTTCGTGGCCCTCGCCGAGAAGCAGTAGGAGGAGACGCATGGCGATCGACGAGCTGCACACCTGGGAGCTCTGGTATCCGGGAGCCGGGGCCACCGGGCTCCCGATCGCGCGCGCGCGGATCGACCCGACCGGCGTCGTCTGGGCCCACGCGGTGCCACGCACGGTGGCGGTCACCGTGCGCCAGGGTGACGACCGCGTCGTGGCACGTGGCGAGCCGCTGGAACGCGCCGGGACGTACCTGCCCATGACACGATTGGCCATCGACGGGGACGCCGTGCTCCGCGAGGACCGATGGCCGACCGATGCCGACCTCGGCACGATCGTGATCCTGCCGGGCGGCGAGGCCGGCGTCCTGACCGCGTGGTGGAACGCGGAGGACGGCTCGGCCTGGCGCTGGTCGGTGGAGTTCAGCAACCGCCGCTGAGGGCGCGGCGGCCGCATCGGTCAGTCGGTGTAGTAGACCCCGTCCAGGGCGCCCCACGCGGCGGCGCTGAAGATCGCGCAGGCCGTCTTTGCACGGGCGAATTCGGCATCGGACAGCGCGTCGATCCGCTCGGCCAGCATCGCGGGCTCGTCGGTCTCGACCGCGTGCTCCACCCAGTATTGCTGGCCCGCCTCGTCGACGGTGCCGGCGTAGTGCTCTCGCAGGCCGTCGAGCTTGGAGGTGGCGGTCTTCGGCTGCTGGACCTCGAAGCTGTAGAGGGCCCCCAGCGACTCCGGGACCGACGCGAACGCCTGCTCACCGACCGCCAGCAGCGTCTTCGACTGCGGCCGCTGCATCTCGCGATTCGCATCGAGCGAGGCGCGGAATGCCTGCCACAGCGCGTCGTGCTCGCGCTCCTCGGCGGCGTACTCGGGATAGCCGATCCGATCCCAGCCGGCCTCGACGACGCCGATGAACGGCGCCCACTCGTCGGCGTACTCGGCGAGGCGCTCGATCGGCAGCGTGCCGGCGCGCCACTCCTGGTAGAAGGGATGCTCGTTGAGGTCGAACTGGCGGACGATCGCGTCCAGCTCTTCGATGCGGCTGCTCATGATCGGTGGCACCTCGGCTCTGGTCTGCTCTCACGCACGGCCACGCTCACGGCGACCGGCGCGGCAAGCGTAGCCGAACACGGCCGCGGGCGCGGCGCTTCAGCGGCGGGCGGCGTCAGCCGCGTCGATGGCGTCCAGCTCGAGCTCCTCGAGCCGGCCATCCCCATCGGGCACGGCGACCGGCGCTCGTCGTCGCGGGGTTCGGATGTAGAGGACGGCTCCCACGCCGACCAGGACCACCACCAGGATCCCTGCCCACGGGAGGCCGCGGTAGTCGACCAGGCCGACCACCTCGACGCGCTCGGTCGTCTCGTTGCCGAGCGGGTCGGTCGCGCTCACGACCAGCTGGCTCGGCCAGATCGGCGCATCCACGGAGGTCGTGAACCGGCCACGGGCGTCGGTGGCGATCGGCGCGCCATCCACGCTCACCACGCTGCCGGGACTGCTGACGCCGTCGAGCGTGGCGCCGAGCGCCATCGGGACGGTCTCCGCGCTGACGCTGAGCTCCGGGGCCTCCCGGACGAAGGTGCCCGTCCACTGCTCGCCGATGCCGCGCCCGCCCGGACCGACGACGAGGAGGATGGCCTCGAACTCCTGGTTCTCGTCCTCGGCGGCGCCGCGACGGGGCTCGGCGACGAGCACGATGGGCTCGTCCTCGACTTCGTGCTCCTCGAAGCCCGAGCCGATCCCGAACATGACCACCGACCCCGGAGCGGCGGTGACCGAGACCTCGAACCCGTCGCCATCGGCGAGGATGGTCACGTCGGAGCCGGTCCGCGCGACCTCCACCGCGTTCCGCAGGCCGATGGACGCCGCCGCGGCCTTGTCATCGGCCAGGAGGAAGTCGGCCAGCGGCATTGTGGCAACGCGGCCCCAGCCGGGGGGGATGCCGCCCCATGACAGGTAGGCGCCGCCCCCGAAGGGACCGAACACGTCTCCGACCACCGCCCAGCCATCGGCCGGTCCTGCCAGGCCGAGCGGCTGCATGCCGATCAGCGACGCCATGCTTCGTGCCTCGTAGCCATCCGGACCGCCGGGCTGCACCAGCGTTCCACTCGCGATGAATGCGGGCACGCCATCGCCGAGGCCGTCCGGCATGGGGCCGACGTACGGAAAGACGTTGCGACTGACGTTGCCTCCGAATGGCGGGGCTTCTCCGCTGAAGAGCCGCCAGAACACATCCGACCCGGTGGCGGATGGGATCTCGCCGAGCCGGCGACCAGTGAGGTCGTAGAGGGTGGTCATCGCGGAGGGGTCGGAGCCGAACGGGTCGCCGTTCTGCACCCCCAGCACGGCATCGGGCCCATCGCCGATTGCAAAGACGTTTCCGACAAGCTCGATCGAAATCTCGGTCGCCGGGGAGGGCGGCCGGCCCCGTTCCCAACGCATGACACTGATGCCGCCGGATCGGAGCAGGATGATGGCGTCGTCGGCAGCGCCCGCGATCCAGCCGTCGGGCGGCCCGCCCAGGTCGATCGCCGCCTCTTCCTCGCGCATCGACCCATCCGCCCATGCGAGCCGATGCAGCCTGCCGTCGGGAATCGGTCCGAAGAGCAGGTCGTCACCGGGGACGCCATCGGTCTGGCCGACGGTGACACCGTTGAAGAGCTCCCGATCCGTGGTTTCGAACATGCGCTCGAACGTCGATCCGTTCCATCGGTGCACTGCCAGGGTGGCGACCGGGTCCGGCTCCGCCTCCCCGAAGCGGCTCTCGTGCAGCACGAGCTCATCGCTTCCGTCGGCGTCCAGGTCCGCCGTCCGCAGGTACTGGGCGCCGCCGCCGATCTGCTGGAGGTGGCGCACCTCGATCCCGGCGCGAGCGGAAGGCAGGACCTCGAACAGGGTGAGGCAGCAGGTCGCGCCGGTCATCGAGTTGGCCACGACGGCCGACGCGGCGAGGAGTCGCTCACGGCCGTCGTCGTGCCAGCGAAGGAGGGCCGAGCCCGCGCCACCGGGAGGCGGGTCGTCGCCATCCACCGCGGCAACCGGCATCGGCTGCTCGCCGAGCTGCGCCCAGCCGCCCCGGCCATCGTGCGCCCATGCGTCCACGGTCAGGTCCGCCCCGTTGGCTTGCTGGACGAGACGGACGATCTCTCGAGCGCCATCCCCGTCCAGGTCGACCGTCACCGCGGCCGTCGCGGACCCGGGGAGCACCACGGTCGCGTCCTCGGCGGCTGCCGCCGGCCTGGCGGCAGCGAGCGTCCCCATGGCGACCAACAGGACCACGACGGCCCCCCGGACAGTGCGCCCGCCGTTCCCCGCCATATGTGTGCTACATCGCGCGCAGGCCGAGAAGGTTTCGGGCGATGACCATGCGCTGGATCTCGCTGGTGCCCTCACCGATCTCGGTCAGCTTGGCGTCGCGCAGGTAGCGCTCGACGCGGTACTCGGTGATGTAGCCGTAGCCGCCGTGCACCTGCACCGCTGCGTTCGTCGCGCGGAACGCGACCTCGGACGCGAACAGCTTGGCCATCGCCGACTCGGTCGAATACGGCCGGTGTCCGTCCTTGAGCCAGGCGGCCCGGTAGACCATGAGCCGGGCGGCGTCGATCTCGGTCGCCATGTCGGCGATCTTGAACGCCACGCCCTGGAAGGACCCGATCGGCCGGTCGAACTGCTTGCGCTCCTTCGCGTAGGCCGCCGCGGCTTCGAAGGCGGCCTGCGCCAGCCCGAGCGCCATGGCACCGATGCCGATGCGACCCCCGTCGAGCGTCTTGAGGAAGAGCTTGTCGCCCTGGCCCTCCGCGCCGAGCAGGTTCTCGGCCGGGACGCGGCAGTCGGTGAAGATGAGCTCGCCCGTGTTGCTGGCGTGGAGGCCCATCTTCTCCTCCATGCG
>DASVEH010000331.1:0-16277 GCA_036380655.1 Candidatus Limnocylindria bacterium
CGCGGCCGCCCTCGACGAGGATGAGCCGCGCGTCGACTGGGGCCATGCCGAGCTCCTGGCATTCGCCAGCCTGCTGGCTGAGGGCAGCCCCATCCGGCTCACCGGCCAGGACACGGTGCGGGGCACCTTCAGCCAGCGGCACGCCGGTCTGTGGGACGCCGCGACCGGGCAGCGGCACGTCCCGCTCCAGCATCTGCCGGGCTCGAAGGCTTCATTCGAGCTGCACAACTCGCCGCTGTCCGAGTACGCCGCCCTCGGCTTCGAGTACGGCTACGCCGTCACCGCCCCCGACGCGCTGGTCCTCTGGGAGGCCCAGTACGGCGACTTCGTGAACGGGGCGGAGATCATCATCGACCAGTTCCTCGTCTCGGGCCTTGCGAAGTGGCGCCTCACCTCGCGGCTGACCCTGCTCCTGCCGCACGGCTACGAGGGCTCCGGGCCGGAGCACTCGTCGGCGCGCCTCGAGCGTTTCCTGGCGCTGGGCGCCGAGGGCAACATCCGGGTCGTCTACCCGACCACGCCGGCCCAGTATTTCCACCTGCTTCGCCGGCAGGCGCGGCATCGGGACGTCAGGCCGATGGTGGTCATGACGCCCAAGTCTCTGCTCCGCCTGCCACAGGCGGCCTCGCGCGCGTCGGAGCTGACCGCCGGGACGTTCCGCGGCGTCCTCGACGATCCACGCATGGCCGGCGCCGGGGCGGCCGCGGCGGTCCGCCGGGTCCTGCTCTGCAGCGGCAAGATCTACTACGACCTGGCCGCGTCCCCCGAGCTGGCGAAGGCCGATGACGTCGCCGTCGTGCGCGTCGAGCGCCTCTACCCGTTCCCCGACGAGGAGCTGCAGGCCGTGCTCGACCGGTATACCGGGATCGAGTCCTTCGCCTGGGTGCAGGAGGAGCCGCGCAACATGGGCGCCAGAAAGTTCGTGCTGCCCAAGATCCGCCACCTGGTGCCGTACAAGATCCCGCTCGGCGACATCTCGCGTCCCGAGCGATCGCGGCCGGCCGAGGGGTACCCCGCCTCGCACCATCTCGAGCAGGCCCGCATCGTGCGCGAGGCGCTCACCGGCCGCTGAGCATGCCCGCGGCCGCTCGCGTTTTGCGCCGCTCAGCGGTGGATGGGTTCCGCGGGCGATGCCAGGCCGCCGAGGGTCCATATACTCCGCAGCGTGACGACGACTTCCCCACCCGCCCTGCTCGAGCGTTATCGCGACCTGGTCGGCCGCGAGGGCGAGTCGTTCCCGATCACGCTGGGCGAGGGCGGAACGCCGCTCATTCGCGCCAGGCGCCTGGGGGCGGAGATCGGCGTGGCAGACCTGTACCTCAAGTTCGAGGGCGCCAACCCGACCGGCTCGTTCAAGGACCGGGGCATGGTGCTGGCCGTCAATCGCGCCGTGGCGAGCGGCGCGCGGGCGGTGGTGTGCGCCTCGACGGGCAATACGAGCGCATCGGCGGCGGCCTATGCGGCCGCGGCCGGCCTTCCGTGCCACGTCATCCTGCCGGCAGGCAAGGTGGCGCGCGGCAAGCTGGCACAGGCGCTGGCGGCGGGCGCGCGGCTGATCATGGTCGACGGCAACTTCGACGCGGCGCTCTCCGCCGTGCGCCGCCTCGGCGAGGAAGGGCTCGCCGTGGTCGTCAACAGCATCAATCCCGATCGGCTCGAGGGGCAGCAGACCGGCGCCTTCGAGGTCGTCGACGCGCTGGGCGGCGCACCGGACGCGCTGGCCCTGCCGGTCGGCAACGCGGGCAACATCACCGCCTACTGGCGCGGGTTCCGCTCGTACGCCGATGCCGGACGGACGCCGGACGCGAAGCTTCCACGCATGCTGGGTTTCCAGGCCGAAGGAGCGGCGCCGATCGTGCGTGGCGAGCCGATCGAGGCACCGGAGACGGTCGCGACCGCCATCCGCATCGGCAATCCCGCCTCCTGGAGCCAGGCCGAGGCGGCGCGCGACGAGTCCGGAGGCCTGATCGAGGCGGTCGGCGACGACGAGATCCTGGACGCGCAGCTCATGATCGTGCGGCTGGAGGGGGTCTTCTGCGAGCCGGCCTCGGCGGCCGGGGTGGCCGGAGTTCGCCGGCTGGCGAGAGAGGGGCGCATCGGCTCAGGCGAGGTGGTCGTCTGCGTCCTGACCGGACACGGGCTCAAGGACCCCGATGCGGTCCAGGCGGAGGAGGGCTCCCTGACCCCGATCCCGGCGGACCTCGGCGCCATCCGGGAGGCGATGGAGCTCTAGGCGGGGCAGCAGGCGTCGGCGATGGCGTCGGCGAACTGCTCGGGGGTGGCGCTCTTGCTCACGTAGGCAGTCTCGCCCCCGGTCAGCTTCGCGTGCCCCTCCGTGTCGGCCCAGCCAGTGAGCACGATCCTCATCGACGGCCAGGCTCGAGCAAGGCCGGCCATGAGCGCGGCGCCGGCCTCCACGTCAGGGAGGCGCGGATCCATCAGCACGACGTCGGGCCGCGCCTGCTCGACGAGCTCGAGGGCCGCGCGGACGTCACCAGCACGACCGACCACCTCGACCTCGCCGCTCACGCCGAGCAGATCGGAAAGGCTCTGCTGGACGCGCCGGTCGGCATCGACGATCACCACACGCGGAACGTGGGTCAGGTCGAGGCACTCGCTGAATGACATGTAAAGGAGCGTAGCGCGCTAAAGGCAGCGCCGATAGGGGCCGTGTGGCGCAACCTCGCCTACGTCATTCGTCCGATGCTTCGTCTTCGGCGGGAACGCTCGCCTCGATCAGCGTGCCGCCCCCGGGCTGGCTTTCGACCCGCAGGTCGCCACCCACCAGGTCGACGCGCTGGCGCATGCCGATGAGCCCGAAATGGAGGCGCGGCACCTTGTCGGGCTCGAAGCCGACGCCGTCATCGGCCACGGCGAGCCGCACCCGCTCGCCCTCGCGGGCGATCCGGATGGTGGCGCTCGAGGCATTCGCATGCTTCACGACGTTGTGAAGCGCCTCCTGCCCGATGCGGTACAGGGCCTCCTCGGCTGCGAGCGGCAGGCGCTCGATCGGTTCGGCGTCGACGACGATGGTGAGGCCGGTACGCCGCTGGACGGCGGTGGCGTGCGTGCGCAGGGCCTGCACCAGGCCGTCCGACTCGAGCGACGACGGACGCAGCTCGAAGATCAGGGTGCGCATCTCGGCCAGGGCATCCTTCTGCAGCTCCCGCAGCTCGGCCAGCTTGCCCTGCGCCGCCTCGGGGTTCGTCTCCAGCAGCAGCTCGAGCGTGCGCAGGGTGAGCCCCATGCTGAACAGCGCCTGAGTGACGGAGTCGTGCAGCTCTCGCGCAAGGTGCGCGCGCTCCTGGCCGGCGGCGAGCTCGGCGGCCTGGGTGCGGAGGTCGCCCTCGAGGCGTTCACGCTCGCTGATGTCGCGCACCGAGCCGTGCGCTCCGGCGAACTTGCCGTCCACGATCGTGCCGGTCATGGCGACCTCGGTCTTGCTGAGCCGCCCATCGGGGAGCGGCAGGTCGAGCCGGATGCGCTGCTCCCGGTCGGGATGCTCGCGGAGCAGCTCCCACACCGGGATGACGTCCGCGAATGTGTCCTCGCCGCCCAGTGCGGTGAACGGACGGCCGAGCAGCTGTTCGGGCCGGATGCCCGTTCGCGCCTCGAGCGCCTCGGAGAAGAAGGTGAAGCGGCCCTCGGCGTCGACGCTCCACACGATGTCGGGCGAGTTGTCGACGAGGTGCCGGTAGCGGCGCTCCGACTCCTCCACCTCGGCGTACAGGCGGGCATTCGTAAGCGCGATGGCGGCTTGGTCGGCGAGCAGCTTGAGAAGCTCGGCGTCGCTCTCGTTGAAGGCATTGGCCGCGCTCGCCTGCACGGTGATGGTGCCGATGAGCCGGTCCGGGCCGAGGAGCGGTGCAGACATCATGGAGTGGATGTCCTGCGCCTCGATGCGCGTGTCGCCCTCGTCGTGGGGGAAGGTCTCATCACCCAGGTAGTCCGCGGTCCAGCGAACCCGCCGCTCGGCGGCCGCCATCCCGGCGATGCCCGAGCCGATCGGGACCTCGACGTCATCCGGCGACGGCGCGACCGGAGCCGCGGCGATCGGTCGCTCGAGGTGCGTGCCGCCCTCCGCCGCGAGGTTGATCTGGGCGCGATCCGCGCTCAACAGGCGGGCCGCATCGGCAACGGCGCGCTGGATGACGGTCATCGGATCGTGCAGCGAGGCGATCTGGGCCGCGATCTCGGCGAGGCTGCGCTGTGCGTCGGACCGCTCGCGCAGCTCCTCGTAGAGCCGGGCGTTTGTGATCGCCACAGCCGCCTGCGCGGCGAAGAGCTGGACCAGCTCGAAATCCGCGTCGCTGAAGGCAACCTCCAGCCCGCCGGTGCGGCTGATGTTCATGGCGCCGATCACCTCGTCCCCGCTGATGAGCGGCACGACGATGATCGCCTCCTCCTCGCGTGGCGTGCCGGGGATCTGGACGACCCGCTCGTCGTCGAGGGCGTGGTTGAGCATGACCGGCTCCCGATGCTCGACCGTCCACCACGTCAGGCCCCGGCCCTTGGGGATCCGGAAGGCGAGCACTGCCGCGGCGTTGCGATCGCGCGCCAGCATCGGCTCGAGGATGTCCTCGTTCTCGCGGACCCGGTAGACCGCCAGGTTGTCGTACCAGACCACGTTCTTGAGACCGTCCGAGATGAGCTCGAGCACGCTCGCCGGCTCGAGGGTCGAGAGCAGACGCTGGTTGATCTGGAGCAGTCGCTGCTGCGAGTCGGTCTGGCGGGCAAGCGCCGCGGACTCCTCTCCGAGCTGTTCGTAGAGGCGGGCGTTGGTCACGGCGATGGCTGCCTGGCTGGCGAGCACCTCGAGCAGCTCCGCGTTGGCGGCATCGAAGGCGTCGCGCGCCTGTGAATGGATGGTCAGGGACCCGATCGCGCCGTCCTCGCCGATCAGGGGCGCGCTCATGACCGATCGGATGCCGTGCTGGCGGATGTAGCGGTCGGGAGCCTCCGAGTGCGCGAAGCTCTCATCGGCCAGGTAGTCGCCCGTCCTGACGACGCGGCGCTCGAGGACGGCACGCCCGGAGACTCCCTCGTCGAGGTCGACCGGGTCGATGGTCTCGTCTCGCTCGATCGGAAGGTCGATGGCCGAGTGCCCGAACGCCCAGTGCAGGCCGCCGCCCTCGGCCACCAGCTCGATACGCCCGCCGTCGGCGTCGAGCAGCCGAACCGCCTCGTCGAGAGTCCGCTGCAGGACGTCGCCGGGATCGCGGATGGCGGTGATCCGGGCGGCGATCTCTCCCAGGGAGCGCTGCGCCTCGACCCGGCGCTCCAGCTCCTCGTAGAGCCTCGCGTTGCCGAGCACGATGGCCGCCTGGCTGGCGAGCGCACCAAGGAGCTCCGCGTCGTCCGAGTCGAAGGCGTCCTTGCGCGTCGAGTACGCGCTGATGGCACCGAGCGGCCCCGCCTCGCCGATCAGCGGGGCGCTCATCTGTGAGTGATACCCGTATCGGCCAATCCATTCGTCGGCCCGCGCCGTGTGCGGGAAGGACTGGTCCGCGAGATAGTCGCCCGTCCAGGTGACGGTGGCCTCGGCCACGGCGCGGCCCGCGATCCCCTGCCCGACGCTCATGATCGTGTCGTCGACCGGCGCGGACTCGCCCGCCGCGGCGATCATCTCGCGGTAGTCGGCGAGCTCACGCGTGCCGGCACGAACCTGGTGGATCACGACGTGCTCGGCGTCGAGCAGCCGCTTCGCCTCGGCCACGGCGCGGCTCAGGACGGCCGCCGGATCGCGGAGCGACGTGATCGAGGCGGCGATCTCGCCGAGCGTGCGCTGCGCCTCGACCCGGTGGGCCAGCTTCTCGGCGGTGATCTCCGCCTCGGCGTTGAGCCGCGCGTTGGTGAGCACGATCGCCGCCTGGTCGGCCAGCAATCCGAGCAGCTCGGCGGCATCGGAGTCGAAGGCTCCCGGAGTCTCGGCGAAGACGCCGATGGCGCCCATCGGTCCATCGTCGTCCAGTAGTGGCGCGGAGATCACCGCGCGGATCCCGAGCTCGCGAGCGACGCGGTCCGACTCCGCCTCGTGGGTGAAGGACTCGTCGGCAAGGTAGTCATCGGTCCATGACGCACGGCCGCTGTGGATCGCGCGCCCGGAGACGCCGTCATCGGCTCTGGTGTGGTCCTCTTTGGTGAATGGAACGAGGTTCCCGTGCACGAGCGAATGGCCGTCGCCCCAGCGCAGGACTCCGTCGTCATCGGGCCCGACCATGCCGATCTGCCCGCCGTGGCCCTTGAGGAGCCGAACCGCGGCGCGCAGGGTCTGCTCGAGGACCGCCGATGGATCGCGCAGCGAGGTGAGCTGCGCCGCCATCTCGGCCAGCGTGCGCTGGGCCTCGACCCGGTGCTCGAGCTCGTCCGCCTGCTCGCGCAGGTCCTGCTCCAGCCGAGCGATCTCGGTGATGTCCCGATTCGTGCCATGGGCGCCGATGAGCCGGCCGTCGGCATCCACGATGCCCGTGCCGCGGATCTCGACCGGAAGGGTGGTTCCGTCCTTGCGCGGCTCCAGGATGCGAAGGCGGTAGACGTTCTCGGGGTGCTCGCGAAGCTGCTCCATCGTATGGGCGACCAGCTCCATCGACTCCGGGGCGGTCGCCACCGACACGTGCTGCCCGATCAGCTCGTCGGGCCGGTAGCCGGTCATGCGCTCGACGCTGTCGCTGATGTAGGTGAACCGCATGTCGGCGTCGATCGACCACATGATGTCGACCGACTCGTCGACGAGGTAGCGGTACTGCTCGCGCGAGCGCTCGATCTCCTCGGTCAACCGGGCGTTGGAGATCGCGATCGCTCCCTGGTCGGCCAGGCCCTGGAGGAGCGCCAGCTCATCCTCGCTGAACCGATGCGGCTCCTCGAACGAGACGGCGAGCGTCCCGATCACCTCCCGATCTGGCGCCAGGAGCGGCGCCGCGGCCATGCCGCGCAGCGCCAGCCGCTCGGCGACCGCCTGGTCGTCGGGAGCGTGGGGAATGCGCGGGTCGACGAGATAGTCCTCGGTGTGGACGATCTCGCCCTTCGCCGCGGCGAGCCCGTTGATGCCGCCGTCGACCGGGAAGTGGAGCGCTGCCAGCCAGTCCTCGGTCCATGCCTCGTTGCCGCCGACGACCACGGTCGGTCGCAGGAAGCGGCGGTCCGGCAGCATCAGGGTGAGGTGCGCGCCGTCGGAGCCGATGAGCCGCCGGGCGGCATCGACGACCGACTGCAGGACGTTCCGGGGCTGGCGAATGACCGCGATTCGGGCCGAGATCTCCCCCAGCGTCCGCTGTGCGTCGACGCGGCGCGCGAGCTCCTCCTGCGAGCCCGCCAGGCGCTCGATCAGCCGCTGGTTGGCGATCGCGGTCGCCGCATGGTCGGCGAGTGCGCGGAGCAAGGCGATCTCGGCCTCGTCGAAGTCATCGACGCGCGACGAGTACGCGCCCAGCGCACCCAGCACCTCGCCCTCCGCGATGAGCGGCGCGGCCGCCATGGACCGCATGTTGGCGGTCACCACGATGCGGTCGGCGATCGGCGAATGCCGAAAGCGCTTGTCGCGCCGATAGTCGCCGGAGACCACGACCTCGCCGCTGGCGATGGAATGGCCGAAGAGCCCGACCCCGACCGGGAGGGACAGATCGTGAATGAGCTGCCGCGCCTCATCGCTGCGGATGCCGGCGCCCACAGCGAACCGGAGACGGTTCTCATCCGAATCCACCAGGTACACCATGGCGCCGTCTGCCTTCAGCAGCCGGGCGGCCTCCTCGACGGCACGCGACAGCAGCGCGTGGCTGTCGTCCTGCTCGCCAGTCGCGCGTGCCCTGGTCTTCGGCTCGGGACGGGAAGGGGCGCGGGTCATGAGCGGGGTGAGGATACGCCATCGCCGGGCCGGGAGAACCTACGTCATTCGGCCGAAGCGGGCGCTGCAGTTGTCGCGGCCGAATCTCGCGCCTTCGCCTGATTCTCCGGGACATCGCCCGGGTGAACCTGCTGGCAGCCACTACCCACCGATGCCGAGGCAGGCATCGAGCCCATCAGTTCGGAGGTTTCCCGCCCATGTCCACGTTCCTTCGCAACCGCGTCACCGCTGCCGTGCTCACCATCGCGATCGTCGGGCTCACGCTGGCGACGGCGTACATCCACTCCACGCTGGGTGGGCTGCTCTTCACCCTCAACGCGCTAGGCTATCTCGGCCTCGCCGGGCTCATCGTCGTCGGCGCCGCCGCACCGATGCCCATCGTGGAGCGGTTCAGCTGGTTCCCGCGCGTGGCGCTCATCGGCTATGCCGCCATGACCATCGCCGGGTACCTGGTCGTCGGCCCCTACTTCACCCTCGGCTGGATCGCCAAGGGGATCGAGCTTGCGCTGATCGCGCTGCTGGTCGTCGACATCCTCCGGGTGTACGGAAGCCCGATGGGGCTCGTTCGCTCGGCCCTCGAGTCGGTCGGCCCGATCCTGCCGGAGCGCTTCCGCCAGACCGCCGCCTAGACCCGCGTCGTTCAGCAAAAGCGGGCCGGATCATCCGGCCCGCTTTTGTGTTGCCCCGCGACGGCGTCGCGACCTCGTCAGGCGCGCGCAGCGCTAGACCAGCTTGTGCTCCACCGCGTACAGAGCCGCCTGGGTTCGCGACGCGAGCGCCAGCTTGCCGAGGATGTTCGACACGTGAGTCCGGGCGGTGCGCTCGGTGATCCCCAGCTCGTAGGCGATCTCCTTGTTCGAGGCGCCCTTGGCGAGCTGCGAGAGGACCTCCTTCTCGCGACCAGTGAGCGGCTCGATCGGCTCGGCGTCCTTCCGCTGGCGAAGCCGCTGCGCCAGCAGGCGGGAGACCGCCGGATCCAGGTGCACCTCGCCGTGATACGCGGCGCGGATGGCCTGGGCCACCTCCTCAGCATCGGCGTCCTTGAGCAGGTAGCCCGACGCCCCCGCCTCCAGCGCCGAGGTGACCTTCTCCTCCTCGATGAAGGAGGTGACCGCGACGATCTCGATCTCCGGGTGCGCCTCCTTGATGGCCGCGATGGCCTCCAGGCCGCCCATCTCGGGCATCAGGAGGTCCATGAGCACCACGTCGGGGGCGAGCCGATCGGCGGCCGCCACGCCCTCGCGGCCGTTCTCCGCTTCTCCGACCACGTCGAAGTCCTTCAGCAGCTCCAGGAAGCCGCGGAGGCCGCGACGGACGACCGAGTGGTCGTCGACCAGCAGCACGCGAATCGGGCCGTCTTCGTCAATCACCGTCTGGGTCCCCTGCATCTCGGTCTCTTCGGGTTGTGCCGCGTCATCGGCAGGTCCGCGGGAAGTATGCACCAGCGCAAACACCCGCTCGGGCTCCTGCACGTCACGCAGCCGCTGCGGACCCAGGTCGCGAAGCACGGTATCGGCCGGCAGCGGGGCTCGCAGCCCGTCGACCGTGCTCCCCGCCACGAGCGTCTCGCCGCCGCGGGCGAGCCCCTGGAGGCGGGAGGCGCGGAAGAGCGCTCGCCCGTAGTAGCGATCGTCGCGCTCCTCGACCTCGCCGCTCACGAGCGCGATCCGGATACGCATCCGCCCGACGACGCCCCCATCGCGCCGCGCTACAGCCGTCTGCAGCCGGTGCGCGGCGGCGACCGCGGCGTCCGCGTCGGGAAAGCAGGTGTAGGCGCCGTCGCCGATCCGCTCGAATAGCCTGCCACCGCCTGCGGCGGCCTCGGCCGCCACGAGCTCGTGGTAGCGCGCAAGCGCCCGACCGGCAGCGGCGCCGTGGCGCTCGACGATGCGCGTGCTCCCCTCGACATCGGCGAAGAGGAAGGTGAGGTACCGCGTGGCGGCCTCGTCGGTCACGACCGAAGGATACCGGCGCCACCGGCGCGTGCCGACTCGACGGATGACGTAGGCGCGCCTCGGACCATCATCCCGGACCGCTTGCGACCGCTGACCGTGGGCGTGCGGGCGCCGGCGGCGCAGCATGAACCTCCGTCCAGGAACCGCATTCGAGACTGAGGAGTCAGCTTCGATGACACTCGCATTCACCATCGGCGACGCGGCATTCGCTACGCCTCCGCACCGGCCGTCACGATCCGAGCGAAGGTCGCGGGGGAACGTCGTCACCGCCCTGCTCCGGAGCGTCCGCCGCGAGCTGGCGCGCGGCGCGGATGACCCGGCAACCTCCTGGCTGCCGAAGCTCTCGCGCTATCCGTACTGATCCGCAACACCTCGAAAGGAGGACGGCCGATGCATCCCGTCGCCGCTCTCATGATCACCGAGCGCCGGGAGCAGGAGCTACTCGCCCAACGAGTCCACCTGCTCGACGAGCGTCCACCCGCCTCACGTGACCTGCGCCCGCCGCGGCGGTTCGACTTCCGCGTCGCGCGCCGCTTCGGGCTCGTCGGCTCCTAGGGAGCCACCCGCTCCCTCGAAACCCCGACGCGGCGAGGGGCGCCCTCGCACGCGTGGCCGGCGGCTATCCTCCGTGGCGTGACACGCCCGACGCTGACCGGCACCCCCGACGCGGTCCCGACCGTCGAGCTCGAGGACCTTCTCGACGGGGGCGACCTCGAGCTCATCGATCGCTGGCTCGGCCAGGCGGACACCGTCCAGATCGCCGATGAGCTCTCCCGGCTCGCGGGCGGGCGGCGGGCCGTGCCCTTCCGCCTGCTCGGCAAGGACCGAGCCCTCGAGGTGTTCGAGCTGCTCGACCCGTCGCTGCAGCAGGAGCTTCTCGAGGGCCTGCGCGAGGCGAACGTGCGACAGCTGTTCGAAGGGCTAGACCCGGACGACCGCGCACGCCTCACGGAGGAGATGCCCGCCAAGGTAGCTCGGCGATTGCTCGCCGGCCTGTCGGCCAACGAGCGGCGTCTGACCTCGACGCTGCTCGGGTATGCCGAGGACTCGGCCGGCCGGCTCATGTCTCCCGAGGTCGCCAGCCTGCGGGCGGGCATGTCCGCGGGCGAGGCACTCGACCGGCTGCGGCGCATCGGGCGGTCCGCCGAGACGATCTACGCCCTCCCGGTGACCGATGACCATCGCCGCCTGGTCGGTGCGCTCGGCCTGCGGGATCTCGTGCTCGCGGATCCCGCAACGCCGGTGGGTGAGCTGATGGACACCGACGTGTACTCCGCCCGGGTCGACACCGACCAGGAGGAGGCGGCGCGCCTCATCCGCGAGGCGGACCTGCTGGCCCTGCCGATCGTCGACACCGAAGACCGGCTGGTCGGCATCGTCACCGTCGACGACGCGATGGAGGTCCTCGAGGAGGAGGTCACCGAGGACGTGGCGCGCGCCGGTGGCGCGGAACCGCTCGGCCGCCCGTACCTGACCACCTCCGTGCTCCAGATCGCGCGCTCACGCGTGGTATGGCTGCTCTTCCTGATCGTGGCCGCCACCCTGACGGTGAACGTGCTGCAGGTCTTCGAGTCGACGCTCGGCCAGGTCGTCACGCTGGCCCTCTTCATTCCCCTGATCATCGGCACCGGCGGAAACACGGGGGCGCAGGCGGCGACGACGGTGACGCGTGCGCTGGCCGTCGGTGACGTGCGGTACGACGATCTCCCCACGGTGATCCTGCGCGAAGCGCGCGTCGGTTTGCTCCTTGGCGGCATGTTGGGACTGCTGGCCCTGGGACCGGCCTGGGTCTTCGCTGGCCGGCCGATCGGGCTGGCGGTGAGCCTGACGCTCGTGGCCGTCTGCACCCTCGCCGCGTTCGTCGGCTCTCTCCTGCCGCTGCTCGCCCGACGCATCGGCGTGGATCCCGCGGTCATGAGCGCGCCGTTCATCACCACCCTCGTCGACGCGTCGGGCCTCATCATCTACTTCCTGATCGCGCGGGCCGTGCTGGGACTGTGATCGGTGGCCCATTTGGGTGCTTGCCGAATCGCACGGTCGTGGGGGACGATGCGCGGATGAACGCCGCCATGCGGCTGGCCGCAGCGGGTGCTTGCCCGGTGACTGGCCGCTTGCTCGCTGGCACGCTGCGTGCTCCGACGCGTGCCAACCTCGTGCCCGGTATCCGATGACTGCCCTCGAGCTCATCAGCCTCGTCACCCAGGTCCTGTTCGTCGGGCTCTTCGTCGTCGTCCTCTGGCACGCCCTTCGTAGTAAAACCGGTGCGGGCTTCGATACGGCCCTCCTTTTCGGCTCGGTTGCGGCCGTGGTCGTGCTCAGCAAGCTCGTCGAGCTCTTCGGAGCTGGCCCTCAAGCGACCGTCACGACACTGCTGCTCGTGCTCCTCAGCCTCGCCCCGTACGCCATGCTCCGCCTCGTCGACGACTTCAGCGGCACCCCGCGCTGGGTCCAGGTCGGCGGGGCGGCCGCGTACCTCGCGATCGCCGCGGCAGCCGTGACGCTCACCTCGCAGATCCAGCTCGTGGAGGTGATCCTGATCGCCTGGTTCCTGGCGGTCGGCGGCTACGCGGCCTTCGCGTTCGCGCGTGCGAGCGGGCGGACGCGGGGCATCACCCGGCGCCGCATGCGGGCGGTGGCGGCGGGGGCGGTGCTCTTCATCGGCGCCGTCGTCTTCCTCCTCGTCGGTGAGCTGCTCCCGACCGGCGGAGATGTCCTGAGGGCCGTCGGGCAGATCGGCGCGCTGGCGGCCGTCGTCGCCTTCTTTCTCGGCTTCGCACCGCCGGCATGGATCAGGCGCGCGTGGCGCGAGCCGGACCTCCGTCAATTCCTCGAGCGCTCGATCCACCTCGTCGGCGTCAGCGACGAGCGGCGCGTCATGACCGAGCTCCAGCAGTCGGCCGCCGCCGCCTTCGGAGCGAACGGCGCGAGCATCGGCATCTCGGACGGAGTTCGGCCGATCCTTCGCTACGCGAGTGCCGCCGGCGGGTGGCTGGAATTCCCGGAGGACGAATTCATCGCGGGGTGGGCGTTCCGCGACCAGCGTCGTGTCGTGGCATTCGACGCCGCGGAGACGGATCCGGCCCATGCCGAGACCTATGAGCGCACGGGCGCCCGAACAGTCATCGCGGCGCCGATCACGGCCGAGGAGCGTCGCATCGGCGCACTCTCCGTCTATGCCGACCGAGCGCCGATCTTCATCGAGGACGACCTGTGGCTGATCGAGCTCCTGGCGGACCACACCGCCGTCCTGCTCGAGGCACGCGACCTTGCCCGACAGGCGACCGAGCTGCAGGCACGCGAGGACGCGGCGCGCCTCAAGGAGGAGTTCCTGTCGGCGGCCGCCCATGACCTTCGGACGCCGCTGACCGTCGTCCTGGGCCAGGCCGAGCTGCTCGAGCGACGGCTGACGCGGGATCCGCATGCACAGGTGGATCGGGCCGGCGTGTCGCGCATGACCAGCGAAGCGCGGCGGCTGCGCGACCTGATCAGCGAGCTCCTCGACGCCCAGCGCCTCGAGCAGCCCGGCACGGTCATGGACCGCGTCACCCTCGACCTGCGCGAGATCGTCGAAGCCGCTCGCAGCCGCCGCCTCGAGCCCGGCACGGGCCTAGAGGTCTCGGTCCCCTCGGACCCGATCCTGACCTCAGCGGACCGAGCGCGACTGGAGCAGGTGGTGGACAACCTGGTCGAGAATGCGGTCAAGTACACCCCGGGCCAGGTGCTGCCGAAGGTTGAGGTCGCGCGGGAGGGGGCGGAGGCTCTGCTGACGGTCATCGATCACGGGGTGGGGATTCCGAAAGACGAGCGCGATCGCATCTTCGAGCGCTTCTACCGCGCCTCGAACGCCCAGGGGATCACCGACACCGGCATGGGTCTGGGCCTGTACATCTGTCGACGGATCGTCGAGGAGCACGGCGGCCGGATCTGGGTGGAGGCGACGCCCGGCGGGGGAAGCACGTTCCGCGTGGCGCTGCCGATCGTTGATGACGCGCCCGAGCCGGATCTCGTCGCCACCGAGCCGAGCTGGAGCGCCGCGACCAGCGTGGAGGCAGCCGCCGATGCCTGACGTTCGCGTCCTGATCGTCGACGACGAGCCCGACATCCGGGCCACCGTCTCCGCCATGCTGGAGATCGAGGGCTACGACGTCGACGAGGCGGCCAACGGCGCCGATGCGCTGCACGCCGTCGAGCGCCAGCCACCCGACCTCATCCTGCTCGATATGCGGATGCCGGTCCTCGATGGATGGGGGTTCGCCCGCGAGCTGCGGCAGCGTGGCCACCCGACGCCGATCGTCGTGATGACCGCGGCGCGGGACGCGGCGCGCTGGGCATCGGAGATCGCCGCCTCGGCCTTCGTGGCCAAGCCGTTCGGGTTCGACGACCTCATCACCGCGGTGGAACGCGCCAGGCCGACGGGCTGACCTCGCGGCCGGTCAGGTCGCGGATGCGCCATCCGCTCGCCACCCGCCGCCGCCGTAGCCCAGGAAGCGCGTCGGGCGCAGCACGATCGGCTGCGAATAGACCTCGGCGAAACGCTGGACGGTCAGCCCGGCCCTGCGCAGCAGCTCGCGATATTTCGGGCCGAATCCGGCCGGCATGACGTCGGTGGCGGGCGAGTCGGGTAGCTCGGCGGTCGCCTCGATCAGCTCGACCTCGAAGTCCGGGCCGGGAGTCCCGACCGCGACCATGACTCGTGGCTGCTCTCGCAGGTTGCCGATCTTCCGTGCGTGCGGCTTGCTGAAGGCCACGATGCGCTCGCCGTCCCAATGGAACCAGACCGGAACCAGGTGAGGGCGCCCATCGGGCTGCACGGAGCTCAGCCAGACGACCGGGTCCGAGCGCAGCGCCGCCTCCGCTTCCGGACGGCACCGGGGAGCGGCGGGATCCGACTGCTGATCGTGGGGCCTCGGCGTCATGGGCCGAGTCTCGCCGAGCCGGGCGCATCGGCGACTCCGGGAGACGTCGCGGGTGAGCCTCCGACGTTGGCCGAGCGGGCAACCGGCCGGATGACGTAGTGCCCGACCCTATACTCGCCACCGCATGCCGCCGATCGCCAGCGTCGACGTTCCCGCCTCGAGCGCCAACCTCGGGAGCGGGTTCGACTGCTTCGCGGCGGCCCTCTCGCTGAAGCTGCGTGCCGAGCTGTGGCACGGCGAGGAGGCCGGGATCGTGCTCAACGCGCGCGGCGAAGGTGCCCCGCGGAACGACGAGCCGGCGGACGACAATTTGCTGATCCGGGCGTTTCGCGATGGCCTTCGCGCGTCGGCGGCCCCCGGCTCGGCGTCGTGGCGGATCGAGGTGTCCAGCATGATTCCCGCCGCGCGCGGCCTGGGCAGCAGCGCCGCCGCCATCGTGGCCGGCATCGTGCTCGGAGCGGCGGTGGGACGGCGGACGGTCGAGGCCGATGAGCTGCTGTCGACGGCAACCGCCCTGGAGGGCCACCCCGACAACGTTGCGGCCGCCCTCTACGGCGGATTCACCGTGGCGGTGGCGGACGGCCATGGGATCACGCTCCGTCGTTTCCGCGCCCCGGAGGCGTGGATCCCCGTTGCCTTCATCCCGCAGCGCGAGAGCCGGACGCACGAGATGCGCGCCGCCCTGCCGGACACCGTCGCGCACGCGGCGGCCGCGCGCCAGGCTGGCCGGAGCGCGCTGCTGGCGGCCGCGATCATGACCTCCGACGCGGGCCTGCTGCGCAGCGCGATGACCGATGAGCTGCATCAGCCCTATCGGCTCCCCCATCTGCACGGCAGCCGCGAGCTGATCGACGTCGCCTACGAGCGCGGAGCCGCCGGAGCCTGCCTCTCGGGCGCCGGACCCACCGTCCTCGCCATCTGCGACTCGCCGACCAGCGCGCATGCCGTCGAGAAGGCCTGGAACGCATCGGGGGTTGCCGGCATGGCGACCCGCCTCCGCTTCGATACCGGAGGCGCTCGCCTGGTTGCCGACTGAGGCCCCGAGCCCGGAATCCGGGCTGCGCGGGTACCATGCCCGACGCCCCATGAGCCTCGTGAGCATCGCGGCCGTGTCGAAGGGACACGCCGCCCAGCATCTCTTCAGCGACGTCGGCCTGATGATCAGTGCCGGGCGTCGCATCGCGATCGTCGGCCCCAACGGGGCCGGCAAGACGACGCTGCTCGAGCTCATCACCGGCGACCAGTCGGCTGACGCTGGAACCATCACCCGGGCCAAGGACACGGTCATCGGCTACCTGCGCCAGGAGGTGGCCGAGAGCCGGGGGCGCAGCGCGCTGGCGGAGGTCCTCGCCGGCGCCGGCGAGGTGAGCGGCATCGAGCGGCGGATGCGCCACATCGAGACCGAGCTGGAGGAGGCGGCCGACGACGAGGAGCTCAACGAGCTCATGGACGAGTACGGGCGGCTTCAGCACCGGTTCGAGGCGATGGGCGGTTATGGCCTGGAGTCGGAGGCGCGGCGGATCCTGGCCGGCCTCGGCTTCGCCGACGCCGACATGGAGCGGGACA
>DASVEH010000332.1:0-4071 GCA_036380655.1 Candidatus Limnocylindria bacterium
GACACCGTCATCCGCTCCAGGATCGTGGCGGCGTGCAGGGCGGGATCCGCGAGGAGCGCCGCCGTCTTGCCCGCGCCCGCGACCTGGCCGACGAGGTGCTCGACACGACCGGCTTCTCGATCGGTCAGCTCAAGGAACGCCTGTTCGCCCTGGTGCCGACCGATGCCGCCGCCGGCGAGCTCCAGATCGACGTCATCACCTTCGGTTTCAAGTACGGCGTCCCACTCGACGCCGACCTCGTGTTCGACGTCCGCTTCCTGACCAACCCGTACTGGAATCCGCAGCTGAAGCCGCTCTCCGGGCTCGAGGAGCCGGTGCGCGACTTCGTGCTGGGCCAGCCGGTGGCGCGCCGCTTCCTGGAGCTGGTCACCGAGCTCCTGGAGCTGACCGTGCCGGCCTACCGCGCCGAGGGCAAGGGGCAGCTGCGGGTTGCGCTCGGCTGCACGGGTGGTTACCACCGTTCGATCGCGCTGGCGGAGGAGCTCCGACGGCGCCTGTCGAAGGTCGACCATACCTCGGTGGCCGTGTTCCATCGGGAGCTCGAGCGATGAAGGGAAGACGCCTGCCGCGCTGGCTGTATCCCGGCATGCACCTGAAGCGCTGGCTCGGCCTCCTGCTGGCCGGCATCGCCATCCTCGGCCTCGGGGCCGCCATCTTCATCCGTGACCTGTACCGGAACAATGCCGCCGACGAGATCGCGGTCGTCTACTGGTTGACCGGCGCGTGGCTGGAGCCCGAGGTCCGCGCCGCCCTGGTGGCGCTCCTCGGCCTCGGGTTGACCGGCATCGGCATGTGGGGGCTCATGCGGTCGGTCGTCTCGCCCTTCATCGCGCGCGGCGACAGCGTCATGGAGGTGCTGTACACGAAGCGGTACCTGGCCCGCGGCCCGCGAATCGTGGCGCTCGGCGGCGGGACCGGCCTCTCCACGCTGCTCCGTGGCCTGAAGGGCTACAGCGCCAACATCACCGCGGTCGTCGCCGTGGCCGATGACGGCGGCAGCTCGGGGCGCCTGCGCCAGCAGCTCGGGATCGTGCCGCCGGGGGACATCCGCAACTGCATCGCCGCACTGGCCGATGCGGAGCCGCTCATGACGCAGCTCATGCAGTACCGCTTCCCCGAGGGGTCCGGGCTCGACGACCACGCCTTCGGCAACCTGTTCATTGCGGCGATGACCGCCATCACCGGCGATTTCGAGGAGGCGGTCCGCCAGTCGAACCGGGTCCTTGCCGTGCGCGGCCAGGTGCTGCCGGCCACGAGCGTCCCGCTCAACCTGTCGGCCCAGCTCGCCTCGGGCCGGCACCTGTACGGCCAGGTCGGCATCACGCGGGCCGACGAGCCGATCGAGCGTGTCTTCATCGAGCCGGAGGACGTCCGCGCCACGCCTGAGGCGCTGGAACGGATCCTGGAGGCCGAGATGATCGTGATCGGGCCGGGTAGCCTCTTCAGCAGCGTCCTGCCGAACCTGCTCATCAGCGACGTCCGTGACGCCCTGGCCACCTCGACCGGCGTGAAGATCTACGTGTGCAACGTGGCCACCCAGCCCGGCGAGACGGAGAACCTGACGGCCAGCGAGCACCTGCGGGCGCTCTTCGCACACGTCGGCGACGACCTCATCGACTACGTGATCCTGAATCGGAACACCGATGCCCGGCGACCGGCCGGCTGGCGGGCGCAGCCGGTCGACGTGGACGTGCGCAGCCTCGAGGAGCTGCCGGTCGTCATCGTCGAGGAGGACGTCATCGATCCCGGCAACGCCCATCGGCACGATCCGGCCAAGCTGGCCGCCGCGATCATGCGGCTCCAGCAGGAGGACCGGATCGAGCGTCCGCGGCAGCGACGCGTCCGGCGTCCGACGGCGACTGCCTCCTGAGCGCATCGGTGCTCCTCGCCGGAGAGGTGAAGGGGGAGCTTGCTCGCATCCAGCCCGCGCGGGCCTGCTGCCGGAGGGCCGAGCTGCTCGGCCTGCTGTACGGCAGCAGCGGCGATCGCCTGCGGACGCTCGACCATGCCACCGCGCGCACGGCCGTGCTGCTCGCCGGCATGCTCGACGTGGGCGTCCAGGCGCCGCACTCGCTGACCGCCACCGAGCGCGGACGGCATCCCCGCGCCCGGCATCACCTGGTCGTCGAGATCGCCCGCGAGCAGCTGGGCGACTGGAGCTGGAATGACGCACCGGCCTGCGACCGGCGCTCATTCCTGCGCGGCGTGCTTCTCGGGTCCGGCTCGATCTCGTTCGGCCGCTCGGGGCCGCACGTCGAGTTCGCGCTCCACGACGGCGACTCGGCCGTCACTCTCCAGGCGCTCCTGGCCGAGATGGACGTCCGAAGCCTGCGCAGCGCGCGCCGTGGCCACCACGTCGTGTATCTCAAGGGACTCGACGAGATCGTCGCGCTGCTCGGACTGGTCGGCGCCAATCGGGGCGTCCTCGAGCTCGAGACCCAGCGGGTCGGCCGAGACGTGCGCGCGCGCCTGAACCGTTTGATCAATGCCGAAGAGGCGAACCTGGCGCGCACAGTGCGTGCCGCGGACCGTCAGCTGCGGGCCATCGATCAGCTCGAGCGCGACGGAAGCCTGGCGCGGCTGGCGCCCGCCCTTCGCGAGACGGCGGCGCAGCGACGACGCATGCCGGACGCGGATCTCGATACGCTGGCCACCGCCCTCGGCGTCAGCCGATCGGCCGTCAACCATCGGCTCAGGCGGCTCGTCGAGCTTGCCGGTGAAGAGGAGACGTGATGCGCGCACCGGTGATCGCCGGCAACTGGAAGATGAATCCCGCCAGCCTCGACGAGGCGATCGCGCTTGCGCGAGCGGTGCAGGACGCCGCGGCCTCGGTTCCGACCGTCACGACCGTCATCTGCCCGCCCACCATCTGGCTTGGCGACCTGCGACGGGCGGTCGGGTCCGAAGGCATGGCGATCGGTGCGCAGACGATGCATTTCGAGGAGCGTGGCGCATACACCGGCGAGACGAGCCCTCTCATGCTGAGGGAGCTTGCCACCTTCGTGATCCTGGGCCACTCCGAGCGCCGCCAGCACGACGGTGAGACCGATGAAGGGGTCGGACGCAAGGTCGCGAGTGCCGTGATGCACGGCCTGCGCCCGATCGCCGCGGTCGGGGAGCGGGCGGAGGAGCGACGGGCTGGCAGCACGGCCAGCGTGATCGATCGGCAGGTGCGCGCCGCCCTGGCAGGGCTGGACCGCCTTGCCGGCAGCGGGCTGGTGATCGCCTATGAGCCAGTGTGGGCGATCGGGACCGGCGACGCCGCCTCCGCAGGCGATGCGCAGGAGGTCTGCGCCCACATCCGCGGCATCCTGCGAGAGCTCGACCCGGATGCGGCCGACGAGGTGCCGATCCAGTACGGCGGCAGCGTGACCGCCGAGAACGCGGACGAGCTCTTCGCCCAGCCTGACATCGACGGCGCGCTCGTGGGCGGCGCGTCCCTCAAGCCCGACCAGTTCGCCGCCATCCTGCGGGCGGCGGCCAGCGCGTGACGGTCACCCTGGTCGTCCTCGACGGGTTCGGCATCGGCGACGATCCCGCTCGCGACGCGCTCCGCGACGCCGACATGCCGGTCTGGGATCGGCTGGCCCGCGAGTGGCCCACCGCGCGACTCGAGGCGTCCGGCGAGGCGGTCGGCCTGCCCAGCGGGCAGATGGGCAACAGCGAGGTCGGGCATCTCAACCTGGGTGCCGGGTTCCGGGTCCTCCAGGACCTGCCGCGCATCACGAAGGCGATCGAGGACGGCTCGTTCCGCGGGACGCCGGCGCTCGTGGACGCCTGTCGCGCGGCTCTCGAGCGGGACGGGCGGCTGCACCTGATGGCCCTCATCGGTCCCGGCGGCATCCATGCCATCGACGAGCACATCGTGGCCACCGTCGACCTGGCGGCGTCGGAGGGCCTGCCCGCCGACCGCGTCCTGATCCATGCCTTCACCGATGGGCGCGACACGCCGCCCCGCTCCGCCGTCCGGTACCTCCCGGAGCTCATGGCGCGGCTCGAGGGAGGCGCGACGCTGGCCACGGTCACCGGCCGCTACTACGCCATGGATCGCGACAAGCGCTGGGAGCGGAC
>DASVEH010000333.1:0-5069 GCA_036380655.1 Candidatus Limnocylindria bacterium
GTAGCCGAGCAGCTCGCGCGCCCGGAATAGGTGGGCAAGATAGGCGCGCGAATGGTTGTGGCATGCCTCGCAGGCGCACGAGGGATCGATCGGACCATCGTCGTCCTGGAAGCGGCTGTTGCGCAGGTTCAGGCGTCCGTCATCGGTCCAGACCTGGCCCGTCCGTGCCACGCGCGTGGGGAGCACGCAGTCGAACAGGTCGATTCCCCGCTCGACGGCGGTGAAGAAGTCCACCGGCGAACCCACCCCCATGAGGTAGCGCGGGCGTGGGTCGTCCGCGAGCGCATCGGCGACGACCTCCAGGGTGGCGGCCATGTCGGTCTTCGACTCGCCCACCGAGAGGCCCCCGATGGCGATCCCGTCGAAGGGATGCGCGGCGATGGCGGCGACGGACTCCCGGCGAAGAGCCGGATCCACGCCGCCCTGCACGATACCGAAGACCGCCTGGTCGGGCCGGCCGCGGGCCGCCAGCGAGCGAGCGGCCCATCGGTGCGTGCGATGCATGGCGCCGGCGACGTCGGCGGCCGGCAGTCGCGGGTCGACCAGCTGGTCGAAGGCCATCGCGATGTCCGATCCGAGGAGCGCCTGGACCTCCATCGCCCGTTCCGGGGTCAGCCGGTGGGTCGAGCCATCCAGGTGGGAGGTGAAGGTGGCCCCATCGTCGTCGACCGTTCGGAGGTCGGCGAGGCTGAACACCTGGAAGCCGCCCGAATCGGTCAGGATCGGTCCATCCCAGCCCATGAACCGCTGCAGGCCGCCCAACCTCGCGATCCGCTCCGCGCCGGGCCGCAGGTTGAGGTGATACGTGTTTCCGAGGATCATCTGGGCTCCGGCGGCGCGCAGGTCGCCGGGCGTCAGCGACTTGACCGTCGCCTGGGTGCCGACCGGCATGAACTCGGGCGTCTCGATCGAGCCGTGCGACGTCTCGATCCTTCCCAGCCGGGCGCGTCCGACACCGGTCGGACGGAAGGAGTGGGCGATCGGACCGGACGTTGACACCGCCGGAGAGGATAGGCTACGTGCACTACGGAGAGGTGACCGTCGCGTGCGATTGACCGAATGGCCGCGAATGCCGTTCCTGAACGATGAAGTGAAGGAATGGATCGCGATCGAGCTGCAGAGCCTCGGTGTCGAGGATCTTGCCGTCTATGCCCTCGAGGCCGGGACCGAAGGCGATGAGCGTCGCGTGATGGTGGCGACCGAGGTCGGGCTGCTCGACCATCGGTACGCGCCCTTTGGCTCGTCCGCGCGCTATCGGCTGGCCATGCTCATGTATCCGTGGCAGGTGCTGCGCGGCGTCGAGCTCCGCGCTGACACGTTCCGTCTCTGGGCTCGCGAGCACCGCACGCGCTGGTCGTTCCGCCTCCACCATCCGCACTTCGAAGCTGCCACCGAGTCGCCCGACCTGGGGCAGGCGCTCTGCGACCTCGCGCGTGTGTGCGCCGTCATGGCCGAGCCGTTCGGCGTCCCTGCCGGTCGCGTCTCGAGTGACGTGCCCGGCGTCATTCCCGGCGGTCCCCGCCCGTTGCCGGCCGCCGACGAGATCGCGAAGGCCGCTGGGGCCCCTGCCGCAGTGTCCGGTGTGGCGGCTGCCCCGTCGAAGGACGGCGACGATGGCGGCGAGGAGGCAGAGGAGCCCAAGGACAGCGCGAAGCCGACGGCGGTGCCGATCGGCAACGGCGAGGAGCTCGTCGAGCTTTCCGACGAGGAGAAGGACGCCATCCCCACGCGCTCCGACGATCAGTCCGGCTGACGCGCGTCAGAGGATCAGCATCGCGTCCCCGAAGCTGAAGAACCGATACCCCTCATCCAGGGCGGCGCGGTAGGCGGCCAGCAGCCGGTCTCGCGCGTCGTACGGGCTTGCTCCAGCGGGCATCCCGGCCTGCACGAAGGCGGTGACCAGCAGGAGCAGCGAGCTGCGCGGGAGGTGGAAGTTGGTGATGAGCGCATCCACCGCCGCGAATCGATACGGCGGCGTGACGTACAGGTCGGTCCATCCCGAGCTCGCATCGGTGCGGACGGCGGTTTCCAGCACGCGCACCGCCGTGGTGCCGACCGCCACGACCCGGTCGGCCGCGGCCATGGCGCCACGGGTCTCCGGCGGCACCTCGTACCACTCGCGGTGGATGCGGTGCTCGTCGATGAATTCGCCCTCGAGCGGCCGGAAGGTGTCGAGCCCGACATGGAGCGTCACGGCGGTGCGGCGCACTCCTTCCGCCTCGAGGGCGCGCAGCAGCTCCGGCGTGAAGTGGAGGCCGGCGGTCGGAGCGGCCGCGGAGCCGGGCGGACGCGCGTAGACGGTCTGGTACCGCTCGGGCGGCGCCGTGCTGTCGTGGATGTAGGGCGGCAGCGGCATCTCGCCGGCGGCGGCCATGACCGCGTGCGGGTCACGGCCGAAGCGGATCGCGCGGGTGCCGTCGCCCAGCCGCTCCCCCACCTCGACGCGATCGCCGCTCGCGAGGGTCACTTCGTCGCCGTCTGCGATTCGCCGCGAGGGTCGCACCAGAGCCTCCCAGCGAGTCGCGTCACCCTCGAAGGGGCGAAGGACCAGGATCTCCGCCGCGCCACCCGTCGACCGCGTCCCGGCCAGCCGCGCCGGGATGACGCGGGAGTCGTTGACGACGAGCAGGTCACCCGACGCGAGCCAGCGGCCGACCTCCGCGAAGCGAGCGTGCTCGATTCCGCCGCTCGATCGGTCCATCACCAGCAGGCGTGAGGCGTCTCTCGGCTCCGCCGGCGTCTGCGCGATCGCCTCGGCGGGAAGCGGATAGTCGAAGTCTTCGACCCGCAGTCGTGGCTCGTCCATGTGCGGGAAAGCGTAGCGCCCGGTCGGACGGACCGACCGGGCGCCATCGATGACGAGGGTTACGCGCTGATCCCGCCGGGCAGCAGCGCCTGCGCGAAGTAAATGACGAATGCCGCAGCCACCAGCCACATGAGCGGGTGGATCGCGCTCACCTTCCCGAGCGCCAGCTTGATGAGTACCCAGGTGATGAAGCCGGCGCCGATGCCGATGGTGATGCTGAAGGTCAGGGGCATCAGGACGAGCGTGAGGAGGGCCGGGAAGCCCTCCTCGAGGTCCACGAAGTCGATGTCCTTGATCAGGACCGCCATCAGGTAGCCGACCACCACGAGCACAGGGCCCGTGGCCACGAACGGCACCAGGGTCGCGAGGGGCGACAGCAGGATGGCGACGAGGAAGAGGACGCCGACGACGACCGCCGTCAGCCCCGTGCGTCCACCCTCCGCCACGCCTGCGGCGCTCTCGATGTAGCTCGTGTTCGAGCTGATGCCCGCCGCGCCGCCGAGCGCGGCGCCCGCCGAGTCGACGAGTAGCAGGCGTCCGACACCGGGCACGCGCCCGTCCTCATCCGTCAGTCCGGCCTGCTCCACGATGCCGGTCGCCGTTCCCATCGTGTCGAAGAAGTCGGTCAGCATGAAGCTGAAGATGGTCAGCAGCGCGGCGACCAGGCCGAGCGTCGAGAAGACGTTGGTGAGGTCGAAGGCGCCCAGCGTTGAGAAGTCCGGGGTCGCGGTCAGGCTCTCCGGGAATGGCTGAACGCCGGTGACGAGAGCCGCGACCGTCGTGATCAGGATGCTGAGGACCAGGGCGCCGGGCACCTTCCGCACGAAGAGGACGATCGTCACCAGCAGGCCCAGGAAGAAGATTCCCAGCGCCGGGGTGTTGGGGAAGACGAACTGGACGGGCACCGGGCCCGACGCATCGGGCGCGTTCAGGATGACGCCCGCATCAACCAGGCCGATGAACAGGATGAAGAGGCCGATGCCGACCCCGATCGCGCGCTTCAGGCTGAGCGGAACCGCGTTCATGACCGCCTCGCGCAGGCCGACGAACACGAGCACCAGGACGACGAGTCCCTCGAGGACGATGACACCCATCGCGCCCGCCGGGGAGAGGCCCTGGCCGAGCACGAGCCCGAATGCCACCGCGCCGTTGATGCCGAGCCCGGCCGCGAGAGCGATCGGATAGTTGCTGACGATCCCCATCACGATGCTGAGGAGGCCGGCGATCAAGGCAGTCGCCGCCGCCGCCGCGGGGATGAACGCCCCCCGCTCGCCCTCGGGGAACATGCTCGACAGGATGATCGGATTGAGGAAGAGGATGTAGGACATGACCATGAAGGTCGCCAGTCCCGCCTTGACCTCCGTCCCGACCGTCGTCCCCCGCTCAGTGAGCTTGAAGAATCCGTCGAGCCCGCCCCGTGGGGGTGGCGCGACGGCCTCGCTCCGCGGTACGTGTGCTGCCTCTGCGTCCACTCAGGTCGCCTCCGCTCCATGGCACAGCGCGATCCGGGGGCATGGGCACGCCCGGGCCGGTGCCGCTGCGCAGCCTACTCCCGCCAGAGTTCCTCCCGAAGCCTGATTCTGCGCATCCCCGGCCGATGGCCGATCCGACACTGAGAAGTTGCCCGTTGCGCGCGGCTTACCGTCGCAGGAAGAGGTTGAACAGCACGGTGAGCACGATGCTGATGATGATCATCGTGACGATCGGGAAGTAGAAGCCGCCCCGATCGCCCTCGATCGCGATGTCGCCCGGAAGCCGCCCGAACGGCAGCCGCACGCCGAGCACCGCAAGGCCGCCGACGACTACCAGCAGCACGCCGATGATGAGGAGAAGTCGCCCGAGCTCAGGACTCATCGTGCCTCCCGTGCGGCTGGCTTGCGGACGGCTATTCTGCGGCCATGCGCTCCTTCGTCCCGATTGCCGCCGCTCTGCTGCTCGTGGCGTGCGATGCACTCGGCGTGCCGCCGCTCGGACAGCCGCGCCCTTGCACGGGTATCGGCTGCGAGAGCGGGGTCCGATTCAACCTGGATGTCGACCTCGTAGCGGAGGTGGCATACGAGGTCACGGCGTGCGTCGATGACATTTGCGATGAAGGGATCCTCGAGGTTCCACCGCCCGCGGACGGGCCCTTCACCGGCACCAGCGATGGAGCGCTCACGATCGCGACCGACACAGACTCCATCTTCTACAGCCTCGGAAGTCTCGATGCGAGCGGCCGTCACCGCGTCAGCGTCACGGTGCGCTCCGAGTCCGGCGACACGCT
>DASVEH010000334.1:0-2198 GCA_036380655.1 Candidatus Limnocylindria bacterium
TGCTCCGACTGTGCGAGCAGGTCGAGGGCCACGAGTTCTGGATCGGCCGTGCGGTCGGCGAGCACGATGCACTCCGACGGCCCGGCCGGCAGGTCGATCGCCACCCGACCGCTCACCGCGCGCTTGGCGGCGGTGACCCACGCGTTGCCGGCCCCGAAGATCTTGTCGACCGCAGGCACCAATGCCGTGCCGTAGGCGAGGGCCGCGATCGCCTGGGCGCCGCCGGCACGCAGGACGCGGTCGACGCCGGCGATGCGCGCCGCCACCAGCACGGCCGCCGAGACCGATCCGTCGGACTCCGGCGGCGTGGCGAGGACGAGCTCTTCGACGCCAGCCAGCCGGGCAGGGATGGCAAGCATCAGGACGCTGCTCGGATAGGCGGCTCGGCCGCCCGGGACATAGCCGCCCGCTCGCTCGATCGGCTGCCAGCGACGCCAGGCGGTGACGCCCGGCGCAGTCCTGACCCGTCGCTCCTGGCGGAGCGCGTTGCGCTGCTCCGCGTGATAGCGGCCGATCGAGGCCGCCGCCTCGCGCAGGGCCGATTCGAGAGCCGGCTCGACCGCCGCACGGGCCCGGTCCTCCTCCGGGACCCAGGGGTCCTCGAGGTCGACGCCGTCGAAGCGGGCCGTCAGCTCACGCAATGCTCGGTCGCCGTTCGCTCGGACATCGGCGAGGATGCCAGACACGTCGGCGTCGGGCTCGAGTGGTCGCAGCCCCGTCTGCCAGGCCACACGGGCCGCGGGGTCCAGTGCCGCCCAGTCGATGAAACGAAGGGTGGTCACCGCACGACCTTCTCGATCGGCACCACCAGGATGTCGCGGGCACCGGCCTCCTTGAGGGCAGGCACGATGCGCCACAGCTGGCTGCGCTCGACGACCGAGTGGACCGCGATGAAGGCCGGATCGGCGAGCGGCATGACCGTCGGGCCGGACAGCCCCGGAATGAGGGCGCGGATGCGCTCGAGCGCCGAGGCCGGGGCGTTCATCATCATGTACTCGCGTCCGCGCGCGTCGAGGACGCTGCGCAGCATGTCGACCAGCGCGCCGACCCGATCATCCGCGTCGGCGATGCCGTTGCGCGCCACCAGCACCGCCTCCGACGCAAGGAGCGTCGCGATCGGGCGAAGACCGTTCATGCGCAGCGTGCTGCCCGAGGCGACGAGGTCCACGACCGCATCGGCGACGCCGAGCTGGGGCGTGACCTCCACCGCGCCTCGAACCTCAACGACCTGGGCGTCGACGCCTGCCGCGGCCAGGTAGGCACCGGTCACCCGCGGGAACGAGGTGGCGATGCGACACCCCGCCAGGTCATCCACGGCCGTCGGCGCGGCGTCGCGCGGCACGGCCAGGACCAGGGAGCAGGCACCGAAGCCGAGCGGGAGCACGGTCCGAAGCTCGCCGCCGTGCTCGGCCACAAGGTCGGCGCCGGTCAGGCCCAGCTCGACGAGCCCGTCGGCAACGTACTCCGCCACGTCCTCGGTGCGGACGAAGAGAAGCTCGATGTCCGCGTTGCGGACGGCCGCGCTGAGGCGACGCTCGGAGAGCTCGAACTCAAGGCCGGCGTTGCGGAGCAGGTCGACCGCCGGCTCGGCCAGGCGCCCCTTGTTGGGGATGGCCATCCGCAGGGGCGCGGTCATCGGTTCCGGCGCCGTGCGCGAGCCTGTCGGTCAAGCACCAGCCGATACCCGTCACGGCCGTAGCGAAGCCACTGGTTGACGCGGCTGATGGTGGCGCTCGACGCTCCGGTCCGTTCGCTGATGTCGTGATAGCTGGTCCCGTCGTCGAGCAGGCGCGCCACTTCCCAGCGCGCGGCGAACTCCCGCAGCTCGTTCACGGTGCACAGGTCGCGGAGGAACCTGAGCGCCTCGTCCGCATCCCGCAGCCTGGCGACCGCGGAGGCAAGCTCGCGGGTCGCTTCGCTCATCCACCGGTCCTCGCCGGGTCCGGGTCCCGTCGTTGCGGTCTGATCTGTCATTGCTTTAGCACGCTAAAGCATTACCCAGATCGCGTCAACTCCCCGCAGCGTCGGCGCGCGGCCAGCGGAGCGCGAAGACGGCCGCTGGCGACCGCTGCTCTAGCTGCACCGACCCGCCCATGGCCGTCATGGTGGCATGGACGAGGTAGAGTCCGAGGCCGAGGCCCCTTCCCGCCGTGAGCCGTTCGCGGAAGAGGCGCTGCGCGACCTCGTCGCCGATTCCC
>DASVEH010000335.1:0-3731 GCA_036380655.1 Candidatus Limnocylindria bacterium
GGGCCACCCACCGTCGACCCGACCGGCACCGACCCCGAGGGGTGGGAGCGTTCGCTCCAGCTGCTGGCCTCGACGCCGATCGAGCTGGCCACGCGCCTGCTCCCCGGCATGCGGGAGCGGGGTTGGGGTCGGGTCATCGCCATCCTGTCGAGCGGCATCCGCCAGCCGATCAACGATCTCGTGTACTCCAACGCCGGCCGCTCGGCGCTGGCCGCCTGGCTGAAGACGACGGCGCGCGCGATCGGCGCCGAAGGGGTCACGCTCAACGGCGTCCTGCCCGGGCGGATCGCCACGCCGCGCATCCACGAGCTCGACTCGGGACGGGCGGAGCGCGAGGGGCGGACCGAGGACGAGGTGCGTGCCGCGCACATCGCCTCCATCCCGGCGGGCCGATACGGCCGCCCGGAGGAGCTGGGTGCCCTTGTCGCCTTCCTGGCCTCCGAGCGCGCGTCGTACGTCACCGGCCAGCTCATCGCGGTCGACGGGGGCCTGATCGCCGGGTTGTAGGATCGCCGGCATGACTGAACAAGATGCCGCAATGCGGCGCGCCGCCGATCTCGGCCTCCGCTACCTGGCAACCATCGGCGAACGCCACGTCGGATCGACGGCCGACGCTGCCGCCATCGCCGACCGCCTCGGCGGACCCCTCCCGGAGCAGGGGCTCGAGGCCACGCGGGTGGTCGAGGAGCTCGCCGAGGCGCTCGACCCGGGCCTCGTCGCCTCAGCCGGGCCACGCTATTTCGGTTTCGTGATCGGGGGCGCGCTGCCGGCATCGGCGGCCGTCGACTGGCTGACCACGGCCTGGGGCCAGAATGCCGCCCTGCACGCACTCTCCCCTGCCGCGGCCGGGGCGGAGGAGGTGGCCGGCCGCTGGATGCTGGATCTCCTCGGCCTGCCGGCCGATGCGAGCTTCGGGCTGCCGACCGGAGCCGGGCTCGGCAATGCGGTCGGCCTTGCAGCCGGCCGACACGCGGTGCTCGCCCGAGCCGGCTGGGACGTCGAGGCCGACGGCCTCTACGGCGCGCCCGAGATCACGGTGGTCATCGGCGAGGAGGCGCACGCCACCCTGCTGACGGCCCTCCAGTACCTGGGCCTGGGGCGCGATCGCGTGACCCGCGTGCCCACCGACGACCAGGGCCGCATGCGTGCGGACGATGTGCTGAGCGTGGTCGCGCGGAGCGGCGGTCCGCTCATCATCTGCGCCCAGGCCGGCAACGTGAACACCGGGGCCTTCGACCCGGTCGGCCAGATCGCCGATGCCCTATCCGGCCGCGAGGACACGTGGCTCCACGTCGACGGCGCCTTCGGACTGTGGGCGGCCACCTCGCCCGGCCTGCGACATCACGTCGAGGGCGTGGACCGCGCCGACTCCTGGTCGACCGACGCCCACAAGTGGCTGAACGTCGGCTACGACTGCGGGTTCGTGGCCGTCCGCGACCCGGAGGCCCACCGCGCGGCCATGTCGGCGACCGCGGCGTACCTCCTGCGCAGCGATCAACGTGAGCCGTGGGAGTGGGTCCTCGACAGCTCGCGCCGCGCGCGCGGCTTCGCCCTCTATGCCGCCATCCGCTCCCTCGGACGCAGCGGCGTGCAGGAGCTGGTCGAGCGCTGCTGCTCGCTGGCCCGCCGTTTCGCGGAGGGGCTGCGATCCGAAAATGGCGTCGAGGTGCTCAACGACGTCACCCTCAACCAGGTGCTCGTCCGTTTCGGCGACGACGATCGAACCCGCGAGGTCATCGCCCGCGTCCAGCGCGACGGCACCGCCTGGATGGGCGGCACCACCTGGCACGGCATGGCCGCGATGCGCATCAGCGTCAGCAGCTGGGCGACCACCGAGGCAGACGTCGACCGTTCGCTCGACGCCATCCTGCGCTGCGCCCGGGACTAGCCGATGCGGTGCGGCTCCTCCTCGATCCAGCCGTCCTGAGGACCCGCCTCGGAGGCCGGTGACGCCGTCGCGTCCCGGGCAAGCCAGGCGAGCATCCGCTCCGGGCCGAGCGCCACGGCGAGGCAGATGGCGACCATCGACACGGGCGCGACGAGGGCCTCGAGCGGCGTCGCTGGCAGCAGCACGAGCCAGACGGCCAGGGCGGCCCAGGCGGCCCACTCGATCGGCGCGCGGGCGAGCAGGATCGTGAGCAGTGCGAGCGTGGGGACCGCCGTCACCGGGAGGCCGTCAGTGGCGACCGCCATGATGCTCAGCACGCCGCCGACGGCGATGGTCAGGCCGAGCAACGCCCTGATCGCCGCCTCGGCATCTTCGCCGTAGACGGATCGCCGGCCGGTCGTCGCATGCGCCCGCATGATCGGTCGAGTGTACGCCCGCCGGTCGATTGCGACGTGTGGTGTAATCGGCCCTTCCTCACACGATGCGCAGTGGAGTACCGATGGCGATCGAGACCGAGCGAGGCAGCATGACAGGTGACGAGATGGTCGCCCTCACGAAGCGACACACCCTGTTCGAGTGGTCGGCACAGTCGAAGGTCGACCCGATCCCGGTCGCCGGCGCCAAGGGCTGCTACTTCTGGACCCCCGAGGGGAAGCGGTACCTGGACTTCAACTCGCAGCTGATGTGCACGAACATCGGCCATGGCCATCCGAAGGTGATCGAGGCCATCGCGCGCCAGGCCGAGACACTGGCCTACGCCAACCCGTTCATGGCCACCGAGCCGCGTGCGCGCCTCGGCGCGAAGCTGGCCGAGCTCACCCCCGGCGACATCGACACGTTCTTCTTCACCAACGGTGGCGCCGAGGCCAACGAGAACGCGATCAAGCTGGCCCGATTCGTCACCGGCCGCCACAAGATCCTGGCCCGCTACCGGAGCTATCACGGCGGCACCGCCGGCGCCATCAGCCTGACGGGAGACCCGCGCCGATGGGCCGCAGAGCCGGGCATCCCCGGCGTCGTCCGGGTGATGGACCCGTACCACGGCATCCAGCGCGGCTGGGACACCGCCGACGAGGCGCTCGCCAACCTCGAGGAGACGATCCAGCTCGAGGGGCCGAATACGATCGCCGCCTTCATCCTGGAGACGGTGACCGGCACGAACGGCATCCTGGTCCCGCCGGACGGGTACATCCAGGGCGTGCGCGAGATCTGCGACCGCTACGGGATCCTCATGATCGCCGACGAGGTGATGGCCGGCTTCGGGCGCACCGGCAAGTGGTTCGCGATCGACCACTGGGACGTGGTGCCGGACCTGATCACCATGGCCAAGGGGCTGACCAGCGCCTACGTGCAGCTGGGCGCCCTCGGCATGCGCCGCAAGTACGCCGAGCACTTCCAGAACAACGTCTTCTACGGCGGGCTGACCTATAACTCGCACCCCCTCGCCTGCGCCACCGCCCTGGCGACCATCGAGGTCTACGAGGAGGAGCGGCTCATCGAGCGGGCGGCGCGCATGGGCGAGCGGCTCAAGGTCCACCACGAGCAGCTGGCGGCGAGGCATCCCAGTGTGGGAGCGGTGCGCAGCATCGGCCTGTTCGGCATCGTCGAGCTCGTCCGCAACCGCGAGACGATGGAGCCGATGGCGCCGTTCAACGGCACCTCCGACGAGATGGCTGCTCTCGGCAAGCGCTTCCGGGAGGAGGGCCTCTACACCTTCGTGCGCTGGAACACGTTCTTCACGAATCCGCCGCTGGTCATCAGCGAGGAGGAGCTGGCCGAAGGGTTCGCGATCATCGATCGCGCGCTCGAGATCACCGATGCCGCGGTCGCCTGAGCCATGAGC
>DASVEH010000336.1:0-4335 GCA_036380655.1 Candidatus Limnocylindria bacterium
TGCGCAGCAGCCCGTAAGGGACGGTTCGCCGCGACGTCGGGTGGAGGATACTGTTTGCTGACCAGGGCCGAGACGCTCCACGGCGCCGCCGCGGTCGCTGACGCGTTGCGTTCAGCGCGCAGGGTCACGGCGATCTGTCACGAGAATCCAGACGCCGACACCCTCGGAGCGGCCATCGCCATATCGCTCATCGCGGCGCGCATGGGAGCCGCGAGCGAGGTGGTCAGCGTGGATCCGCCGAGCCCGGCATTCGACTTCCTGCCCGGCTTCGACGCCATCCGCCGCGCGCCCGGGCTCGAGCCGGACATCGCCGTCGTCTGTGACGCAGCGACGATCGACCGTGTCGGTCGCATCGTGGTCGATCAGGCCGCGTGGCTGTCGCGCGCCCTCCTCGTCAACATCGACCACCACATCACGAACAGTGGATTCGGCGCCGTCAACCTGGTCGACCCCAGGGCGGCGGCGACCTGCCAGGTGCTGGCCGAGCTGCTGCCGTTCCTCGATGTGCCCCTCGACGCGGATATCGCCACGGCGCTCCTCACTGGCATCGTCCGAGACAGCCATGGGTTTTCGGACGCCAGCACCTCCCCCGCAACCCTGCGCATCGCGGCGACCCTCATGGAGGCGGGCGCGGCACTGCCGGACATCCATCGGCGGGTGCTCGCCGAGCTGCCGTACCGGACATTGACCCTGTGGGCGCGCATGCTGTCCACCGTCGATCAGGCCTGCAACGGACGCATCGTGTACGCCACCCTCACGGAGGTGATGCTGGCGGAGACCGGCGCTCAGCAGGCCGATGCGGATGGTCTGGCGGAGTTCCTCGGCCGTGTCGAGGGCGCCGACGTCGTACTTCTCTTCCGCGAGGTCGGACCGTCGAGCACGCGGGTGTCGATCCGCACGAGCGCGGCCGTGGACGCGCACGAGATCGCCGGCCAGCTGGGTGGTGGAGGCCACGCCCGACGAGCGGGATGCGGCGTCGACCGTCCCCTCAGCGAGATGATCGGGGTCGTCATCGGCATCAGCGCCAGTGCCCTTCCCTCGGACTGAGGCGGTGCGGTCCCAACCGCCGACAGCTCGCCGATCATCCGTGGAATTCCCGGTCACCAGACGATCGCGATGAACCGGTGAATTTCGCGACGCTCGGCTACGTCGTCTTCCTCCTCATCATCGTGGCGGGCTATTGGCTGATGCCACGGACTTGGGGACGCTACTGGCTCGTGGCTGCCAGCCTCGTCTTCTACGGATCCTGGAACCCGGCCTATGTCCCCGGCTTCGCCGTCCTGATCGTTGCGAACTGGGCTCTGGGCCTCATGGCCGTCGCTCGACCGCGCCTGGCCGTTCTGCTGGGCGTCAGCATCAACCTCAGCGTGCTGGCCTTCTTCAAGTACGCCGACTGGGTGCTCGGCTCGAGCGCAAACCTCCTGGAGCGAATCACCGGGGAGCCGCCGGGGTTCAGTCCGCTCGGGATCATCCTGCCCCTCGCGATCAGCTTCGTGACGTTCACGATGCTCGCCTACGTCATCGATACCGCGCGGGGCTCTCGGCCAGAGCGCCATCTCGGCCGCTTCGCGCTCTTCGTCACCTTCTTTCCGCACCTGATCGCAGGGCCGATCATGCGCGGCTACGAGTTCCTGCCCCAGGTACGCCATCCGCGTCCGTTCCGCCGAACCTACCTCGTCGCCGCCCTCCCCCTACTGGTCGGCGGCCTCTTCAAGAAGACGCTCGGCGACAACCTCGCTCCGGTGGTCGAGAGCCTGTTCGCGGATCCGACCGGATTCTCGTCTGTCGCCATCTGGATCGGCGTCACCGCATTCGCGTTCCAGATCTACTTCGACTTTTCCGGCTACACGGACCTGGCCCTCGGCTCGGCGCAGCTCCTCGGGTTCCGGCTGCCGCGCAACTTCGACTGGCCATACCGTTCCCTGTCGATCCAGGAGTTCTGGCGGCGCTGGCACATGACGCTCAGCCGGTGGCTTCGCGATTACCTCTACATCCCGTTGGGGGGCTCCCGGCACGGGCCGGCGAGAAACTACCTCGCCCTGTTCACCACCATGCTGCTCGGTGGCCTCTGGCACGGCGCAGGGCTCACGTTCGTGATCTGGGGCGGGTGGCACGGAGTGGGCCTGGCGGTTCACCGCTGGTGGCGCCGCCGTGGTGGCGGCGCGCTCCCTCCGCCGGCGGCGTGGGGCGTCACCTTCCTCTTCGTGCTGATCGGTTGGATCTTCTTCCGCGCGGAGTCGGTCTCGGATGCGATGACCATCCTCACCCGGGCCATCAGCCTCACGGATGGCGCGGGCTTGCCCGCGTGGACGGCAGTCGCGGTCGTTGCCTTCCTCGCGGGTCAGTGGCCGGGCTGGACGGACCTGCTGCGGGAGGCACTTCCCCAGGGCTCCTACCGACGGTACGCGGCCCAGGGCGCGGTCCTCGCCTTCACCGTCCTCATCCTGCCTGTCGATGCCACCGAATTCATCTACTTCCAGTTCTGACGTCGTGACGGGAACGACTTCGGTATCGCGCGCGCCGGCGCCCCGCGACCGAAGGCATGGTTCGCGCGCGCGCTTCGGGCGCATCGCGCTCATCGTGCTGCTGGTGCTCGGTCCTCTGGTCGCCGTCGAAGGAGCGATCCGCCTCCTGATCGCCACCGATCGGCTTCCGCCGGCTCGGGCCCATCTGCGCGACTTCGAGATCATGTGGATGAACCTCGCCCGACAGGGCGTTCCCGATGTGCTCATCCTGGGAGACTCCGTGACCCAGCAGGGAATCGATCCTGCGGTCCTGGCCTCGGAGCTCGGCAGCCAGTCCGGTCGTGATGTGACGGCCTACAACGCTGCCAGCGCCGCCGCCGGCTTCGGGATGAACCTCTCGATCGCCCGGCAGCTCGCTCGCGAAGGCCGCCTGCCTGGCGTCGCGATCGTCGGGATCCAGCCCGGTGCGATCACCTCGGACGCCAGCCTGAGAGAGATCTTCCTTCCGACACCGATGGGCATGCTCTTCACCGGCTGCTCGGAAGTGTCTCGATACGAGGAGATGCTCGACTGCCAGCTCACCCAGGTGTCGGCCCTGTGGCGATGGAGAGGCACTCCGCTCAGGATCGTCGATGCCGTCCGCCGGCCCTTCCCCGACACAGCGCGGCGCGATCGGCTGACGCTGCGCACGGACGGATTCCGCGCCGGGGACGCCAGTCGCATGCAGCGGATCTCCCGACAGGTCGATCGATGGTTGGAGCGGGAGCCGGACAACCTCACCCTTGGCGAGGATGCGGCTGCGGCATATCGCGAGCTCGTCAGGTTCCTGGTCGAGGCCGGCGTCCACGTCGTCCCGGTGGCATTGCCGGAGAACCCGCTCCTGACGGCAGCCCTCGTCGAGCGCTATCCGGACTGGGATGATCGCTGGCGTGCCGCGCTCGCCCGGCTCGAAGCCGAGGGAGGAGTGCCGATCGTGCGGGTCGACTCCTTCGGAAGCTGGTGGACCGATGGCAGCTCACGCGACGTGAAGCATCTCAGCCAGGAGGGCGCCGCGGCACTGACGCGTCAGGTGGCTGCCATGAGCGAGTTCCGGCAGGCGACCGATGGGCTACGGGTCGACGCCTCCCCGTAGCCCGGCAGCGAGGGCACGCTCATACCCGTACACCTCCCCCAATACTGTTGCCGCGGCGTACGGAGTCGAGGCGGCGCTCGCCAGGTCGCGGACCGTCGCGGGGAGCCGGAGCGCCTCCTCCATCGCCGCGGCCAACGCCCGCGCGGTGTGGTCTTCGGACACCGTCCCCGCCCCTGACGACCGTACGATGCGGCTGATCTGTCCGACCGGGGTCGTGACCACCGGCAGGCCGGTCGCGAGCGCCTCGTAGCCGACGGTCGGCCCGGTCTCGAACTCGGACGAGATGACGAGGGCGTCCGAGGCGCTCATCACCTCCGCCAGCCGTTCGCGGCCCAGGGTGCCGACGATGCGAACCCTCCGCTCCTCCCCCGCCGCGCGAGCGCGTTCGGCGACGGCGGGCCGCATCGAGCCATCACCGCAGATGACCAGGACGACATCCGTGACCGCGCTCGCGAGGAGCACAAATGCGTCCACGAGAAGGAGGGGGGCCTTCTGGCCCTCCAGGCGGCCCGCGAACAGGAGCACCCGATCGCCTGCGGGCACGCCGAGCTCGTCACGCAGGTCCCGCCGGAGGCGATCGCGCACCGGCGGAGCGAGGCGCCTGAAGATCGAGTGGTCGTACCAGTTCGGAAGGAAGGAGATCCGATCCGCCACGTCGGGCCATCGTCGGCGATAGTCCTCGGTGGCCTTCTCGTTCACCACGTAGACCCGGCGCATCCGCCGAAAGGTGCCGTGCTC
>DASVEH010000337.1:0-2481 GCA_036380655.1 Candidatus Limnocylindria bacterium
ATATCCGCTATGGCCTGGCCGCCACGGTGTGGACCGCCGATGGGGCTCGTGGCCACCGGGTCGCGCAGCGCATCCGTTCCGGCGCGATCGGGATCAACACGCCGTTCATCGCTTTCCCCGGCGTCCCGTTCGGGGGCTTCAAGGAGTCCGGCTACGGGCGCGAGCAGTCGATCGAGGCGCTCGACCTCTACACGGAGATGAAGGCGGTCCTGCAGGGGACCTCGGCCAAGCCGGTCAACCCGCTCGGTATCTGACGCAGCCGACGGGTTCCCCGGTACGCTCGCTCCCGCTTGCGCGTCGGTCCCGACCCCGCGTACCGTGGCCAGCAGCATGACCGGCGCCCTGGCAGCATGGTTCGACCGCTTCCCCGAAGGATGGTGGGGATACCACTGGGCGCCACCGCGACCGATGAGCGCCGTCGAGCTGATCGGCACCCCGACCATCGACAGCCGCTTGATGGCGATGCTCTGGGCCGTCGTCAGCCGTCGCCGCAGCGTCATGCTCAGCAGCGAGGCGCCTCAGGCGGGCAAGACCACGGCACTGAGCGCCCTGGTCGACTTCCTCCCTGAGGACACGACCGGCATCTTCGTGCGCGGCTGGTGGGAGGAGTACGACTGGCTGGACGAGATCGAGCCGGGCACCGGCTATCTGCTCATCAACGAGATGAGCGACCACCTGCCGATCTACGTCTGGGGCCGCGCCGCGCGCGGCGCGCTCATGCTGGCCGGCAAGGGCTGGGGCCTGGGCGCAACGATGCACGCCGACTCCCTCCCGGAAGCGCTCGACACGCTTCGCGCCCAGCTCGGCGCGACCGATGCGGACCTTGCCGGCCTCACCGTCTACCTCCAGTACTCGGCCTACGCCACGCCGGCCGGCATGTATCGGCGAGTGGAGGAGGCATGGCACCTCCGGCTCGATGGCGAGGGCGCGCTGGCGCCGGTTCGCCTGGGCGCGCTGCACGGCGATCGGTCCCCGAGCCTGACCGGTGCGCAGCGCCTCCCCGAGCCGCCGATGCTCCCCGACGATGGTGGTCGCCTGGCGCGTCCCTTCATCCACGACGCCGATGCGTATGCAGTCCTGGCAGCCAGCCTCGGGCTGGATGCCGCCGCGTTCGAGGCCGAGCTGGCGGAGCGTGCTTCGTTCCTGGAGACCCTGGCCGAACGTGGCATCTGTGACCCGGCGTCGGTGGCCCTTGCCGTTCGCCGCTACCCTGACCTCCCCGACGCACGCCCCGAGGAGCCCCGCGCATGACCCAGTCCGTTCGACCCCTCGACACGACCCTCGGAGCGCTGCGTGAGGCGGGCTATCGATCGCGGACGGTCAAGGAGGAGCTGCGTGCCAACCTCCTCGCCCGCCTCCGCGCCGGACAGCCGTTCCTGCCGGGCATCCTGGGCTACGACGAGACGGTGCTGCCGCAGCTCGAGAACGCCATCCTGGCCGGACAGGACGTCATCCTGCTCGGGGAGCGCGGCCAGGCGAAGAGCCGGATCGCGCGCTCGCTGGTGGGCCTCCTCGACCCATGGCTGCCGTACCTGGCCGGCACCGAGCTCCACGACGATCCGCTCCGACCGGTCTCGCCCCTGGGTCGAACGATCGTGGCAGAGGAGGGAGACGGTGCGCCGATCGCCTGGTGGGCGGCCGAGGATCGGTACAGCGAGAAGCTGAGCACGCCGGACATCAGCATCGCCGACCTCATCGGCGAGGTGGACCCGGTCAAAGTGGCGGAGGGCCGGTACCTCTCCGACGAGCTGACGATCCATTACGGGCTGCTGCCGCGGACGCATCGGGGCATCTTCAGCCTCAACGAGCTGCCGGACCTGGCCGAGCGGATCCAGGTCGGGCTGCTCAACGTGATGGAGGAGCGCGACGTCCAGGTGCGCGGGTACCGGGTCCGCCTCGAGCTCGACCTGTTCGTGATCGCCAGCGCCAACCCCGAGGACTACACGAGCCGCGGGCGGATCATCACGCCGCTGAAGGATCGATTCGGCGCCCAGATTCGCACGCACTACCCGGAGGAGACGGCGACCGAGATCGCGATCATGGAAGCCGAGGCCGCCGTCTTCGACGACACGAGCAGCGTGCCGGTGCAGGTGCCCGGCTTCATGAAAGAGGTCGTCGCCGAGCTGTCGCAGCTCGCGCGCCGCTCCTCCGAGGTGAGCCAGCGCTCCGGCGTGTCGGTGCGGGTCACCATCGCCAACCACGAGACGCTGGCCGCCGCTGCTCTCAAGCGGGCAGTGCGCCTCGGCGAGCCGGCGGCCGCGCCACGCATCAGCGATCTGCCGTCGGTGGTGGCCTCCACGGCCGGGAAGATCGAGCTCGAGACGCTCGGCGACGAGACCCGCGAGGATCGGGTGGTGGAGAAGCTGGTGGCGCGCGCGGTCGTGAACGTGTTCAACCGCCACTTCGCGCTGTCCGAGCTGGCGCCGCTCATCGAGCACTTCGAGGACGAAGGGCTCGAGGCGGAGGTGGGCGAGTTCGTCC
>DASVEH010000338.1:0-4088 GCA_036380655.1 Candidatus Limnocylindria bacterium
AGCAGCTCCACGATGCTGGTGAACCACTGATGCTTCGCGCACGCCGATCCGATGAGCCTCGTGGCCAGGTCCTCGTCATCGTGGCCATTGCCTTCACGGCCATGCTGGCGCTGCTGGCCGTGCTGTTCGACGGCGCGAACGGCATGGTCGTGCGTCGCGAGATGCAGGACGCCGGCGACGCCGCCTCCCTCGCGGGAGCGAATGTCGTCCATGTCGGCACGCCGCGGGGATGCAGTGCCACGGCCGGCGGTCCACCGCGCGCCAGCGTGGCGCAGGCGGTGCGCACCAGCCTGACCAACAACCTGACCTGGTTCGACGCGAGTGCCGCCACCATCACCTGCCCCGCGGGCTACGAGAACCAGGGGGTGGCGGTGGCGCTCCACACGGTCGCGCCCAAGTTCTTCGGCGGGATCATTGGCGGCCAGATCGAGGTCGCCACGCACTCGGCGGCCGTCAACCGGGTCATCACCGGCTCGCGCTACTCGGTCGTGCAGCTCGATCCCGGCAACCAGACCTGGCCGAACGGCCGCCGCGGCTGCCCGTCGGTCCTGCTGGCCGGCGGACCGACCGTGACCCTGCAGGCGACGATGCAGGTCAACTCGAGGTGCACCGCCGTCAACGGCGGGGCGCTGGGCACGAACGGCAACGGCGGCAGCCTGACGATGGCGAACGGCGCACCGATCCGCCTGGTGGGCGGGTACTCGCCGGGCGCCATGACGATCTCGCCGGCTCCGGTCACCGGCGTGGAGGCGGTGGGTGATCCGCTCGCCGACCTGCCACCCGTCGAGGTGACCGACGTGCGGAGCAGCACCCGCATCGTGCTCAGCAACGAGACCCAGACCCTCGAGCCCGGCATCTACCGGGGAGGCATCGAGCTGCGCAACTCGTCGGTCCTTCTCCTGCGGCCGGGCATCTATGTCATCGATGGCGGCGGGATCGCCATCGGCGCGCAGGCAAAGGTGTTTGCCATCTCGCGCAGCGCGACCACCTCGAGCGCGGCTACCTGGTCGACCGACTGCCCGGCGAACGCCTGCGGCGTCATGATCTACAACAAGGGCGGAGCGACGGCGATGGGTCCGATCGCCGTGGCAGCCGGGTCGACCGTGAAGCTCCGGGCCTACGACCCCGACGCGCTGGTCGGCGGGGGAGTCCCGGACTTCGAGAACATCCTCCTCTGGCAGGACGCCAATCCCGTGCCGACCGCCACCTACGCCCAGCCTCCCGTTCAGCTCAACGGCGGCGGTAACGTCGACATTCGCGGCACGGTCTACGCGCCGTCGGCGAAGGTCGAGATGGGCGGCAACAGCGGTGGATCCGGCGGCGACACCGTGAACCTGACGCTCCAGTTCATCAGCTGGGACCTCGAGTTCCGCGGCAACTCGGCCTTCACCTTCTTCTTCAGCGACGACGAATTCGTCCGCCCGCTCGACTACGGCCTCGTCGAGTAGATCCACCGCGTACAATCCGGCCGCCTACCCGCAGGCGGCGCCATCGATCCGAGCCTTGACGTGGCCACGCCTGCGCACCGACGCATCGGAGGACGAAGGTGCAGACCACGGCTGACCGAGTCACAACCGACTGGGCGACGAGCGCCCGAACCCTCTACCTGGTGGCGATGGGCGTGTTCCTCGTCACCATCATCATCGGCATCCTCAACGGCGCCGACGCCGTCGAGTTCGACCGCAACCAGATCCTGACGCACGTTCATTCGGGCACGGTCGGCTGGCTGACCCTGACGCTCGTGGCGTCCGCGTTCCTCCTCTTCCGCGCCACCGATCGCCGCCTGGCCACGACGCTGGCCATCCTCGTACCGGTCTACGTGCTCGCGTTCTACACCGGCAACTTCGCCTTCCGCGCGATCGGCGGCATCGCCCTGCTGGTCGCCATCGGCTGGCTCATCGTCTGGCTGTGGGGCCGATACCTGGGCGGTGAGCGGACACTCCCGCGCCTGGCGGTCACGCTCGGCCTGACGTCCTTCGGCTACGGCGCGGTCATCGGCGTGCTCATCCAGGTCGGTTTGGCCATGGGGATCCGCATCCTGCCCGGCGACACCATCGGCGCCCACGCCGCATCGATGACGTTCGGCTACCTCGTGCTCGTCGCCATGGGCCTCATCGAGTGGCGACTGCGCGACACGCGCGGCCTGCCGGTGCTGGGCCTCGTCCAGGTCGGTGCGCTCTTCCTCGGTGGTCTCATCATATCGATCTCCCTGCTCGCCGGCGTGGAGCAGGCCGGCGGCGGCCTCTACCTGCTCACCCAGCTGGTGGCGGTCGTGCTGTTCGTCGTGCGCATCTGGCCGCAGGCCCTGCGCGCCGACTGGATGTCCGCGAATCCGGCGCGCCACCTGGCCCTTGCCTCGATCTGGGTCGTGGCCGCGCTCATCCTGTTCATGTACATCGTCTTCACCTTCATCACGGCCGCCGATCCGGAGAGCGCACTGCCGTTCAACGTGCTCATCGCCAGCGACCACGCGGTCTACATCGGTGTCGTCACCAACATCGTGCTCGCCCTGCTCAGCCTCCTCGTGCTGCGCGGCGCGCCGGCGTGGGTCTCGCACGCCGTGTTCTGGGGCGTCAACCTCGGCCTCGTCGTCTTCGTGTCCGGCCTGCTGCTGGACACGGCCGAGATCAAGCGCATCGGCGCGCCGGTCATGGGGATCACGCTGCTCGTCGCGCTGGGCTTCCTGGCGACGCGCGCCTGGTCCGGCCTCCTCGACACCGCCGAGCTGGAGGCCCCTGCCTGAGCGGTTGCGCGCATCGGGTACGCTCCGCGGTGCACTCACGGAGGACCGATGCACTGCGACGCGTGCGGCACCGAGAATCGCGCCGGACCACGCCCGCCACCTCCGCGTGACGCCTACGTCGGATAGCCGAGGCGGATACTCGCCTCGCGTCCCATGCGCCGGCCTCGGTGGCCGCCGACACTCGCGATCGTGACCAGAACGATTCCCCGCGCCCTCATTTCTCTTCTCCTCGCCATCGTGGTCGCAGGCTGCGCCGCCGATGCGGTCCCGTCGCCGACCGGCACGCCCGCGCCCACCGGCACGCCGGATCCGTCGACCGCGCCGTCGAGCCCGGCCCCCGAGCAGCCATCCTCGACCCCGGAGCCGCAGGGCGTCGCGTTCGCGGAGGCAGCGGTGCCCGAGGCGGCCCTGAACTCGGGGATGACCGTGGTGCTGCCCGGTGGCGATGGGCTCGTCGCCCTCGGCTTCGACGGCGCCTTCGGCACCATCCTCTGGACTTCCACCGACGGGACGGAATGGCGCGACGTGACACCCGAGGGCTTCGCGCGCGTCGGCGTGGCGGGCGCGACCGTCGTCGAGGACGGCCTGGTCGGCGTCGGTCGCGGCGACACCATCAACGTCGACGCCAACCTGGCGGCCGCGATCCTCAGCGAGGACGGTCTCGCGTGGCGACCCGCACCCGGCGGCCCGGATCTCCAGGGCCAGATGATCGACGTCATCGAGACCGATGACGGCCTGTTCGCGGTGGGTGGTGTTCCCGGCGCGGACTCCGCCGGCGTCTGGCGCTCTACCGATGACGGCGAGACGTGGCAGCGCATCGGCGGTGACTTCGAGCACGCCTTCCTGTGGTCGATCGCCGAGGGTGGACCCGGCCTGGTCGCCGTCGGCTGGCGCCGCAACCCGGAGCCGGATGCCGCGGTCTGGACCTCCGCCGACGCGGGGATGACCTGGGAGCTGGCCCCCGACCCCGAGGGCTTCGCCGGCTTCGAGGCCACCGACATCCTCGCCCCGTCCGACGGCTCCCTGGTCATGGTCGGCAGCGCCTTCGATGGCCGCGGCGGGCAGATCTGGACCTCCGCCGATGGCCTCATCTGGGAGCTCGCCGATGTGTCCGGCGGAATGGACGGCACGTATGCCCGCAGCCTGGTTGCGACGCCGACGGGCCTCGTGGCCGTGGGCGGCGGCGACGACGCCGCGGCCCGCGCCTGGATCTCGGCCGATGGCCGCTCCTGGGAGCCGCTCGGCGAGCCAGTGCCCGACGCATACTTCAACGCCGCCTTTGCGACCGATAATGGCTTGATCCTCGCCGGCGCCACCCAGACCGGCACCCTCGAGACCGGCATCG
>DASVEH010000339.1:0-3147 GCA_036380655.1 Candidatus Limnocylindria bacterium
CGTCAGCTCGGCGACACCGGCCAGGGTGAGACCGCGGTCGCGGCGCCGACGCCGGATCTGGGCACCGACCTGTGGGCGGCGGCGCGAGCTGCTGGCGTGGGTCATGCAGCGCAGTATGCCCTCACGCAATGGGTATTGACAAGGGCAAACCTGGGTCGCATAATGTGGTTCACATCAAACATGACTTGGCACGGGCCAAGCCCTGACTCAGCGAAAGGACGGACTCGACCATGAAGGTCGCCATCATCGGAGCCGGCAACGTCGGCAAGGCACTCGCCACATCGATCACGCGCGCCGGGCACGACGTGACCATCGCCGCCAGGCATCCGGAGCACGCGCGGGCCGCCGCGGACGAGATCGGCGCCACGTCGGCAGACAGCAATGCTGCGGCAGTGAAGGACGCCGAAGTCGTCATCCTGGCAGTTCCGTTTGTGGGAGCCGGCGAGCAGGTCGCCAGCGAGATCCGCGACGGAGTGGCCGGCAAGACCGTCATCGACGCCACGAACCCGATCAACCCCGACTATTCCGGACTGGCCAGCGGAAATTCCTCGGCCGCCGAGGCATTCCAGCAGCAGCTGCCCGAGGCAAACGTCGTGAAGGCCTTCAACACGATCTTCGCCGCCAACCAGGCGAACCCGAGCCGCGACATCGACGGCTTCGTGGCGGCCGATGACGACAAGGCCAAGCAGCAGGTCATCTCACTGGTCGACTCGATGGGCTTCACATCGCTCGACGTCGGGCCGCTGAGCGCCGCCCGCTTCCTGGAGGGGATGGCCTTCATCAACATCGGCCTGAACGCGGAGAATGGCTGGACCTGGACGTCAGCCTGGAAGCTGGAGCGCTGACCCGATGGCGATCACGCGTCTCAACCATGCCGTCCTCTTCGTCCGCGACGCCAATGCTTCGGCCGCGTTCTACGCGAAGGCCTTCGGCTTCGAGGAGCTGAGCCGGCCGCCGGGGATGCGTGCCGTCTTCATGCGGTCGCCGACCGGCGGCAACCACCACGACCTGGGCCTGTTCGAGGTCGGCGCGCAGGCCGCGCGCCCGCCTCGAGGATCGGTCGGCCTTTACCACCTCGCCTGGCAGATCGACACGATCGAGGGCCTGGCCGAGATGTCCGCTCGCCTCCGCGACCTCGGCGCGCTGACGGGCGCATCCGACCATGGCGTCAGCAAGTCGCTCTACGGCCGCGATCCGGACGGCAACGAGTTCGAGGTCATGTGGGAAGTCCCGCGCGAGGCCTGGGGTGACTTCGCCGACCAGGCGACCGTCATGCCCCTCGACCTCGAGGCGGAGCTGGAGCGCTGGGGTGCGGGGGCTCCGGCGTAGTTACGCCCCGGCGACGTCGGTTGATGCCCCCTATGCGTGCGGCGACTGGTCGCCGAGCGAGTCGAGCTGTTCGGCGTGCTCCTCGAGGTGCTCGACGATGAAGGAGGCGAAGATGGCCTCGACCGTCATCTCGCCCCGGGTCGGGTGCACGCCGCGCCGTGTCCAGGCATCGGGAGAGAGGGCGCGCGCGGCGTCAGTCACCTCCGCCAGCGAGTCGCGGACACGCCGCAGCAGCGCCGATGGATCGGTGTGGCGGTCGCGCTCGATCGCTTCGATCCGCCGGGCGTCGGTCTTCACGCGTCCGAACGGCACGGGCTCGGAGGTCGGCAGCGCCACCACGCGCTGCGCCTGCGCCAGCCAGTAGGCCGGGAACTCGGCGAGGTGGGCCCACACCTGGCCGGCATCCCACCGCTCCTCGCCGCCGGGATCGGGATCGGTGAGGCCGGGTGGGAGGGGCGCACCGGCATGCTCGACGAGTCGGCGCTCGACATCGGTCAGGCGCGCGAGGAGGGCGTCGACGGAAGCGCTCATGCCGTCGGTCGCTGCACGACGGGTGCCGTCAGCTCACCGAGGCGTTCGATGGCCAGCGTGACCGTGTCTCCGGGTTCGAGGTATCGCTTCAGGATCTCGTCGCGGATCTCGAGCAGGCAGCCGGTCCCCACCGTGCCAGAGCCGAGCAGGTCCCCCGGCCGAAGCCGGACGTCGGCGCTGGCTCGCTCCACCATCTCGCCGAAGCTGAAGTGCGCCGTCGCCCACGACCCCCGCGACAGCTCGACCCCGTTGACCGACGCCGTCATGGCCAGGTCGTAACCCTTCTCCATCCGGGCGTCGGCCAGCTCGTCGGGGGTGACGAGCCACGGACCGATGGACGAGGCGAAGTCCTTTCCCTTGGCCGGGCCGAGCCGGACGGTGGTCTCCTCTCGCTGCAGGTCGCGCGCGCTCCAGTCGTTGAGGATCATGTAGCCGCCGATGGCCTCTTCGCCGCGCGCCGCGTCCAGGTCGCGCACCGGCGTGTCGACCACTGCCGCAACCTCGAGCTCGTAGTCGAGCTCGCTCGAGTCGCGCGGTGGCCAGACCGGGTCGCCCGGTCCGCGAATCTCCGAGACGTTGCTGAAGTAGAAGATCGGGAGCCGATACCACGCCTCCGGAATCTCCATGTCGCGGCGCTTCCACATCGTGCCGACGTGGCGCTCGAAGGCATAGAAATCACGGAAGGTCGGCGGCGCCAGGATCGGTGGACCGAACCGCAGGACCGATGCGTCGAGAGGCTCCTCGAGCTCGGCCTCGAGCAGGTCGGCCAGCGCATCCACGCGCAGGCCGTTGGCGAGGTGCGCGTCGAGGGTGGTGATCGGCTGTCGAAAGAGGGGGCTGTTGTGCGCCCGTGCCGGCAACGCCGCGACGAGGAGGCGGCGCGCCTCCTCGAGGTCGCGCCAGCGCCTGCCATCGGGGTCGAGCGCGGCGGCGAGGCGCCACGGTGCTCCGGCGGGAGCGGAGCGCTCCCGAACGTGGGCGAGCTTCATCGGCGCAAGTGTAGGGATCCGCGCCGCAGCCGATCGCGGAGGCGCCGCCAGCGGCCGAGTGCGCGGCGATGCTCCGCATCGGTCAGGTGCCGGGCGCCGTAGCGGGCCAGCGCATAGTCCGCCTGGAGCGCGCCGAGCTCGGTCAGGCCGGCGCGTGCTGCATGGGCGTGCGGCGATTCCGGCGCACGGCGGGCGCGGCCGGGGTCGTGCTCGGCCAGCTCGTCGAGCGCCGCCAGGTAGGCGCCGACGGCGTCGGCCGGCGGACCCCGGCGGACCCGGCGTGGCAGGCCGCCCAGGC
>DASVEH010000340.1:0-2377 GCA_036380655.1 Candidatus Limnocylindria bacterium
AGGCGGGCTACGGCGAGATCGTGACCGAGATCAGGCCGGCGAGCGAGTTCTACTTTGCGGAGGACTATCACCAGCAGTACCTCGCCAAGGTCCCGAACGGCTACTGCCCGAACCACGCAACCGGCGTGACGCTGGAAGGACCCATCATTCAGATGGAGCAGGTCTAACCGGCCGTCGATCACCCGGGATCGATGGTGGCGGCGCGCTCCACGGTCAGCACGACATCCTCGAAGCGGAGCCCGTCGAGGACTTCGAGGAAGGCGTGGTCACCATCGGCGACGGCGGCCGTGTCGTGGTCATCGAGGATCGCTGCATTCAGGACGACGAGGCGGTAGTAGGCCGACTCCCGGTCCTGCACGTCGGCCGGCCCCGCGTCCGCCGCCGAGGTGGCCTTGCTCCGAAGGAAGAAGACGCCCCGCGCCGAGGCTGAGCCCGATGCGATCTCCGGGGCACCCCCGAAGAGAGGGACCTCCAGGATCACCGATTGGGCATGCGCCGCGGGCAGCCCGCCGGCGAGGAGATCGTCCACCTCGACGCTGACCGTTGCGTAGCGCAGCGGATGCCCGGACGCGCCGCCGAACGAGCGGCCCGGCGTGATGGCCACGATCCGGCCGAGGACGACGGCGTCGGCGCCATCGGCCATCTCGGCCAGCGACCCGAAATGCTCGACCTCCATGGCAAGCACGGACTGTCCCGGCCAGGCCGACACCAACCGCCCGCCGTTCGGCCGTAGATCGATGCGATCCAGCATCCGCGGCCGATGCAGGGGCAGTCGCGTGTAGCGGTAGCCGTCGATGTGGTCGATGTCGATCTGGTGCAGGTCGCTGGGACCGTCCGGCGTGTCGGCATTCATGCAGGTGGCCGCGGCAGGCTCGGGGCTGCGGGGCGGATTGCCCCAGTGCCGCAGGCCGACCGTGTGCCCCAGCTCGTGGCACGCGACGTGGTCCCGGCTGCCGTCATCGGCGAAGAATCCGGCGTATCGCGGGTTCAGGTTGAGGTACAGCTCCTGCTGCCGGCACCAGCGATCGCCCCAGCGGTTGACTCCCTGCGGGGCATCCGGCGGGCAGTACACCCAGCCGGCGGCACCGTTTTCGCCGTAGTCCTCGGAGAAGACGATCACGTCGGTGTCATCGGTGACGCTCTCCTGCTCGATGAGCTCGAGCTCGGTCCGGCCGTAGTCCTCGATCATCGAGTCGCGCATCGACGAGGCCAGCCCGTCGGTCAGCGTCGAGTCGAAGACGATGAGGTGCCGGCGCCCATCGGCGACGGACGTGCAACGCGGCGGGCTGATGCCGGGTCGGTCGCAGGAGAACAGGGAGCCGATATCGCGGCCGCCGTGGTCGGCGGCGACCGGGCCGGGCACCTGGGCCAGGGCCAGGAAGATGGCGCCCAGGAGCGCCGCGCGTCGGGTCACTCCGCCTCACCGTGTGGATCAGCCGTGATGGTCCACGCATCCTGCGCCGGTGTCAATGAATCGAACAACTGTTCTATACTCGGCAAATGCGCGTCGAGTATCGCGAGGAGCCGTGCCGGACCGCGCTGAACCGCGTTACCGGCATGGGGTTCCACTGGAGCCTGAATCCGTACATGGGATGCGCGCATCGCTGTGCCTTCTGTTACGTGCGCGGTTTCGAACGACGCGCCGATCGCCCATCCGACGAACGCTACGGGACGAACATCCGGGTGAAGGTCAACGTCGTCGAGGTGCTCCGTCGGGAGCTGGCCCGCCGCGGATGGAGGCGTGAGACGGTCGCCATCGGCGCGGCGACGGACCCGTACCAGCCGGCCGAGGGGCGTTACCGCCTGACGCGCCGCTGCATCGAGGCACTGGCAGCGGCCAGAACGCCGATCGACCTCATCACCCGCGGACCCCTCATCGTCCGCGACGTCGACGTTCTCGCCGATGCGGCCCGGCGCGCCGAGGTCAGGGTCAGCGTCAGCATCGCCACGCTCGACGAGTCGCTGAGCGGCCGGCTGGAGCCCGGCGTCGCCCCGCCCCGGCAGCGGCTTCGCGCGATTCAGACCCTCACCGATGCGGGCATCGCAGCCGGCGTGGCGCTGGCGCCCGTCCTGCCCAGCCTGACCGATGCGCCCGCGGACCTCGCGGCCGTCCTGCGGGCGGCACGCGACGCGGGCGCCACGCACGCCTGGACGAACGTGCTCAACCTTCGACCGGGCACCCGCGAGCACTTCCTGTCGGTCGTCGAGCGCGAGTGGCCAGCCGAGCTCGAGCGCTACCGGCGGCTCTTCCCGGCCGGCGGCTCCGGCTACCTGCGCGCCGTCGATGCGGGTCCAATCGAGCGCCGCGTGGCGGCCGTGCGGCGCGGGTCCGGCATCGCCGACCGCCGGCGCATCGTGCTCAGCCCGGACCCCGAGC
>DASVEH010000341.1:0-4183 GCA_036380655.1 Candidatus Limnocylindria bacterium
GATTCTCCGACACGCGTGCCTACGACTTCGCCACCTCGACGTGGACCGATGAGACGCCGGAAGGCACCCGACCGGTCGAGCGCTGCCTGCACGGCTGCTGGTGGACCGACGAGGGCGACCTCGCCCTGTACGCCGGCCAGACGACCGGCGTGACGGCGCTCGACGACCGCTGGCTCCTGAGCCAGGGGACATGGTCGACCGTGGAGGGCGCGATGCCTCCGGCGCGGAACCTGTACGCGCGATCCCGCCTCGACGGCGGCACGCTTGTGTTCGGCGGGCAGGCGGCCGATGGCAGCTATCACGATGACCTGTGGCTGCTGAGCGACGCTTCGGCCGACGCCACCATGCTGACGCCGGCGGCCGATGGCCCGGGAGGCCGGGCCGGTGCCGAGCTGATCTTCGACCCGACCCGAGGTCGTGCTCTGCTGTTCGGCGGTCGCGATGCGGACGGAGCCCGCGACGATCTCTGGACGTTGGGCGGCCTGTGAGGATGGCTGGCGCACGGAATGCTCTGTCGAGGGCATGACCGTCATGAACGCCGCTGAGCTCGTCGATGCACCGGCCTGGTCGATCCGCCCGGAGCAGCCGCTCGACCTTGACCAGATCCACGATCTCCACCGAGAGGCCTTCCGGGGACCGGCAGAAGCCGAGCTGGTCGATGCCATCCGCGCGGGTGCCGACTTCATACCAGGGCTCTCCCTGGTGGCCGCCGTCTCCGACGGGACCGTGCTCGGCCATGTGCTGGTGAGCCGGATCGGATTCCTGCCGGATCGCGAAGGTGCCCGGCCCGATGCGGCGCTGGCCCTCGCGCCACTCGCCGTCCTTCCGCCGCACGCCGGGCGCGGGATCGGCTCAGCGCTGACCCGGGAGGTCCTCCGCATGGCGGACGAGCGCGACGAGGTGCTGGTGGCCGTCCTCGGGGCGCAGAGCTTCTACGAGCGCTTCGATTTCCGCCCCGCCGCCGAGGCGGGCATCCGCTCGCCGTTCGATGCGGCGGGGCCGGCATACCAGGTGCGGCCGATCGCCGGGCGGCCGATCGAGCCCGGCAGCATCACCTATCCCGCGATGTTCGACGCCGTCGCTGGCTAGCCACCTCCGCCGGGACCGCTGTTTCCCCCGCCGCCACCGCCCGGACCGCTGTTGTCATCGTCGGACTCGCTCGGCTCGGGGGTTTCGAGCTCATCGTCGTCGTGATCGGACTCGGTCGGCAGTGGCGTCGGTGTCTGTGTCGGTGAGAGGCTGGGCGATGCCGTCGGAGATGCGCTCGGAGGCGGCGTCGGGGATGCCGTCGGAGACGCCGTCGGGGTCGGCGTGATGGTCACGCTCGGACTCGGCGTCGCGCCGGTGTTGTTCCGCGCGCGGTCCGCCAGATCGCCAAGGGTGAGCGCGGCGACCACGGCGGCCACGACCACCGCTGCAGCGAGTGCCATGCGTGCCGGCCCACGCCAGGTCGCGAGGGCGCCGAGCAGCGATGCCCACCACCCGGTCGCCGGGGTAGGCTCCTCGTCGAGCGAGGCCTGGATGCGTGCCGCGAGGTCCACCGGCGGCTCGTCGGCCAGGCCGGCCGAGTAGCGCTCGAGCTGCTGGCCCACGCGATCCATCTCGGGGTCGCTGCGCCCGAGCTCGCCCGAATCGAAGGGATGCCGGGTCATCGGTCCGTCCCCGGCTCACCGAGGACCGGTCGCAGCCGCTCGAGACCGCGGCGGAGCTGCGTCTTGACCGTATTGATCGGGCGATGGGTGACATCGGCCACCTCCGCCAGCGACAGCTCGGCGAAGAAGCGCAGCGCAACGATCTCCCGGTAGGGATCGGGCAATGCCTGGACGGCGGCCCGGAGCTCGTCGCGCCGCTCCGCGGCCACGAGCACGCCCGGCGGATCTGTGCGGGAATCGGCGAGGAAAGGCTCGGGGACGGCCGTGAGGTCCGTGTTCGGCCGGCGCTGCGACAGGCGGCGGAACGCCTGTCGGGTGGCAATGCGAAGCAGCCAGCCCTGCAGCGAACCCTCGCCGCGGTAGGTGCCGATGGCCCGATACGCCGCCACGAAGCTCTCCTGGGTCACGTCCTCGGCATCGTGGGCACGCCCGAGGATGCGGAGGCAGGCGCGGTAGACCGTCCGCGTCTCGCGTTGCACCAGGAGGCCGAATGCCTGCCGATCGCCCGCGAGCGTGGCATCGACGAGGGCGCGGTCGTCCACGCCCTCATCGTGCCATGTCCCTGCCCACATGCGTGCGAACGGGTCTCAGTCGTCGCTGCCGGGGCCGGAGTTGTCGTCGTCATCGTCGGCGTTGCCGGGGCCGGAGTTGTCCTCTTGATCGGCGCCATCATCGTCGTCGGCGTTGCCGGGGCCGGACTTGTCGTCCTCATCGTCGTCGGCGTTGCCGGGGCCGGAGTTGTCCTCTTCGTCGTCGGCGTTGCCGGGGCCGGAGTTGTCGTCAACGACGCCAGCTGACGGGCTCGGCGATGCATCGTCGTCGAAGGTGGGCTCCGGCGAGGCCGATGCCGTGGCCAAGGCCGTGGCCGAGGCCGTGGCCGTCGGCGAGGCACCGGGCTCCCCGTTCGCGTCCTCCTCCACGTCGTCGTCGAACGAGGCGGATGGGGAAGGCGAAGTCAGGCCGTCGTCTTCGGCGCTCACGCTCGGTTCGGCCTCGAGAACGGCGCCGAAGGTGGCGAGGGCCGTCGCGGAAGGCGACGGTGCACCGTCATCGGCTCCGTTGCTGCCGCCGCTGGCGAGGACAACGCCGGAAAGGACGAGGAGCCCACCCACGGCGAGGGTGAGTCCACGGAGTGAGGAATGCAGGTTCACGTCTGGCTCCCATCGATTCGAACTAATCGCCGCGCGTTGCGGCGTTCACCTCTATCGAGCCGATGGGAGCCGGAAAGGTTTCAGCGCCCGGGAAACGTGGCGCTCAGTCGTGCTCGTCCTCGAGGGAGGCGGAGACGGAGATCTCGACGTTGCCGGCCAGCGCGCGCGAGATGGGGCAGCCCTCCCGGGCAGCCTCCACCGCGGCATCGAAGGCGGCGGCGTCCGCTCCGGGCACCACGCCCACCACGTCGATCTGTGAGGTGGTGACCGTCCAGGCGTCGCCGACCTTGTCGAAGGTCACGGTGGCCGAAACGTGGAGGTGGTCTGGGGGCGTGCCGGCACGATCGAGGTTGACCGAGAGCTGCATCGAGAAGCATGAGGCGTGCGCCGCCGCGAGCAGCTCCTCCGGTGATGTCTGGCCCTGCGGGTCCTCGGTTCGGGCCGCCCACGAGACGGGCAGGTCAGTGAAAAGAGAACTGGAGGCGGCGCTGACGGTTCCCGAGCCGGTCGCGAGATTGCCGTTCCAGGTGACGGTGGCGGTACGAGTGGCAGCCAAGGGTATCGGTCCTCCTGCTGGACGCTAGACTCGGGCGCAGATGAGCAGCGTACCCGAACGCCGGCCGATCATCCGCGGCGAGCAGGTGTTCCTGCGCCCCTCCGAGCGCGACGATCTCCCCCTTTTCGTGCGCTGGTTCAACGACGCTGACGTGCTGCGCAACCTGGCCATGCGGGCGCCGATGAGCGAGGCCGCCGAGCAGGCGTGGTTCGACCGGATGCTGGCGGCTCAGGGGTCCACCGACTACCACTTCGTCATCTGCCTCCTGGCGGACTCCCGGCCGATCGGGACGATCGGCCTCCACCGCCTCGACCTGCTGAACGGCACGGCCGAGTTCGGGATCGCCATCGGGGAGAAGGGCGAATGGAACAAGGGACACGGGACCGATGCGCTGCGCGCCATCTGTGACTTCGGCTTCGGCTCCCTGCGGCTCGAGCGCATCGGCCTCCAGGTGTACGCCGGCAACGATGGAGCGCGCCGCGCGTACGAGAAGGCCGGCTTCACGCACGAGGCGACCCTGCGCCACGCGCACTTCGCGCGCGGAGAGCACATCGACGTCCACGTCATGAGCCTGCTTCGTGACGAGTGGCTGGCGCTGCCTCGTCGGCGCGGTTGGGAGCTCGACTGACGGGCATCCTCGACCTTCCGGAGCGCCTGGAGACGCTGACCGGGCCGATGCGGGAGCGCGCCTCCCGCCTCGTGGAGGCACGGGTCGTCGCCGGAGCCACCGTGCCGCCCCCCGACCTCGAGCCGTGGCTGGTCGCGACGTTCGGATCGGTCGAGGCCGTCCGCGATCAGCGGATCGTCAAGGTGACCAACCGCGT
>DASVEH010000342.1:0-3900 GCA_036380655.1 Candidatus Limnocylindria bacterium
CGAGCACCTCGTTCATGTTCATGTTGCTGCTCGTCCCCGACCCCGTCTGGAAGACGTCGATCGGGAACTGGTCGTCGTGTTCTCCCCGCGCGACGGCATCGGCTGCGTCGATGATGGCGGCCGCCAGCTCCGGCTCCAGCATCCCGAGCTCGCGCTTGACCGATGCGACCGCCGCCTTGATGCGGGCAAGGGCCTCGATCTGCGATCGCTCGAGGCGCAATCCGGAGATCGGGAAGTTCTCGACGGCGCGCTGCGTCTGTGCCCGCCACTTGGCGTCGGCGGGGACGCGCACCTCGCCCATCGAGTCGCGCTCGACCCGGTCTTCGCTCACCGGCTGAAGTCGGGCGTATCGGTCTCCGTGAACCGGATGACCGGCGGGATCAGGTAGGGCAGGAAGCCACGGTCGAGGTCGTCGAGCAGGCGGCGGGCCTCACCCATCAGCTCGCTGACGAAGATGCCGTGGTACGCCGGCTTGTACGGCGCGAGCTTGTCGAGGCCAGACCGCAGCTTGTTGCTCGCGCCACGCATGTTCCGCCGCTGGAGGTGGAGGAGGCCGGCCGCGACCTGGATCAGGCCCTGGTAGAAGTCACGCTCGTCGTCGTCGGCCGCGCGCCAGAGGGTTTCCCACGCCTCGTGTGCATGCCAGTACCGGACCCCGTTGAAGAGAGCCACGGCCTGCCGAAACAGCCGATCGTGCTCGGCGGGATCGAGCGGGGGCGTGCGCCCGGCCGGCGTGGTGCGAGCGGAATTCGCCGGAGGCGGCTGAGGCTCCGTCATCGGCCCGATCGTAGCAGGCCGATGGGACCGGCCGGGCGCAGGCCACGGAGTTCGATAGGCGATCGAGGTCCGGTCCGCTCCCTCGCGCGTTGCAGCCTGCCGAGCAGCTCCCAGCGGTCTAGCCTTACGGGCATGCATGGAAGCGACCCTCGCTGGTGGCAGACCGGCGTCGTCTACCAGATCTACCCGCGATCGTTCGCCGATGCGTCCGGTGCCGGCACCGGCGACCTGGCCGGTATCACCGGCCGGATGGACTACCTCGCCTGGCTCGGCGTGGATGCCATCTGGATCTCGCCCTTCTATCCGTCGCCGATGGCCGACTTCGGGTACGACGTGAGCAACTACGTCGACGTCGATCCGCTGTTCGGGTCGCTTGCCGACTTCGACACGCTGCTCGCCGCCGCGCACGACCGTGGCATCCGAGTGCTCATCGACTACGTCCCGAACCACACTTCGGACCAGCACCCGTGGTTCGTCGAGTCGCGGGCGTCACGCGAGAGCCCGAAGCGGGACTGGTACGTATGGCGCGATGGCAAGGCGGACGGCGCGCCGCCCAACAACTGGATCAGCATGTTTGCCGGTCCGGCCTGGGAGCGGGACGAGGCCACCGGCCAGTTCTACCTCCACACCTTCCTGAAGGAGCAGCCGGACCTGAACTGGCGGAACCCGGAGACGCGCGCTGCGATGTTCGACGTCGCTCGCTTCTGGCTCGACCGCGGCGTCGACGGCTTCCGGATCGACGTCGCGCCGATGGTCATGAAGGATCCGGAGCTTCGGGACAACCCCCCAAACCCCGACCCGAGCGAGTGGAGCCGGTTGGGATCGTGGGCGACCCAGCTCCATCTCAACGACCACGCCCATCCCGACATGCACGAGCTGTATCGCGACTTCCGGCGCCTGCTCGAGTCCTATCCGGGTGAGCGGATCAGCATCGGCGAGCTGCACCATCCCGACTTTGACACCTGGGCGCGCTACTACGGCGAGCGGCAGGACGAGATCCACGTCCCGTTCAATTTCCATCTCACCTACAGCGCCTGGAACGCCGAGGCGGTCCGACGCGCCGTGGAGGGTGTCGAGGGCGCCCTGCCGCAGGGCGCCTGGGCCAGCTGGGTGCTCGGCAACCATGACCAGCCGCGCTTCGCCTCGCCCGAGCGTGCGGGCCGCGAGCAGGCTGCCGTCGGCATGTTGCTGCTCCTCACCCTGCGAGGCACCCCCACCATCTACTACGGGGAGGAGATCGGGATGGTCGACGTGCCGGTCTCGACCGCGGACTCCCAGGACCCGCTCGAGCGGCGCGAACCGGGCCGCGGCCGCGATCCCGAGCGATCGCCGATGCAGTGGGACGCATCGCCGAACGCCGGGTTCACGGCGCCGGGAACGACGCCCTGGCTTCCCATCGCGCCCGACTCCGGGGTGGTCAACGTGGCCGGCCAGGCCGAGGACCCCGACTCCCTGCTCACCCTGACTCGGCGGCTCATCCGGGCTCGCCGCGAGCACGCCGTGCTCCATACCGGTGACTTCGAGCGCTTCGGGCCGACGCCCGACGGCACCTTCGCCTTCCGGCGGATCTCGGCGGACGGTCAGCTGACGGTGGCGCTCAACCTGACCGGCGAATCGCGATCCGTTCCCGGCGTCGGTGCCGGCCAGGTGCTCATCGGCACCCATCCGGACCGGGACGGGGACCGCGTCGAGGCCGACCTCGCCCTGAGGCCGAACGAGGCGGTCGTCGTCGAGGCGGCCTGACGGGTGCCGTTATCGATCGGCCGCGCGTGGTGGCCCGGCTGCGATGCGACGCAGTGCCACGTTGGGGTCCAACGACTCCCAGTCCGACTCGATCCACCAGGTGGCTCCGGCGTCGGCCCATGGCCTCACCTGCGCGGCAGCTGCCGCTGAGTCATCTGCCGGGGTGCTTCCTTCGACGACGACCTCGAACCCGTCGCCTCCGCGGTGCCCCTCGACCCATGCACGCATCTGCGCGACCAGCTCCGGGGTCAGCGCGCCGCCGCCGATGACGTTCGGCAGGAGGCCCTCGAAGCGAATCGCCCGGTTCATCGATCGCTCGGACGGCCAGGCGCCCACCACCCAGATCGGGATGCGGGGCCGCTGGAGCGGGACGGGGACGAAGGCCATCGGCTCGAAGCTGTAGTGCTCGCCGCGGAACCCGAACGGCTCGCCGGTCCAGAGGCCGGTGAGGATCTCGAGCGTCTCGTCAAGCCTCTCCGCGCGTATGCGGCGATCGGTCGGCTCGCCCACGCGACCCCACCCTGAGTCGTCCAGCGCCCCGAGGCCGACGCAGAGGACGAACCGCCCATTCGAGACGTGGTCCAGCGTGACCGCCTCGCGGGCCACCTTCCACGGCCGGCGGCGTGCCAGCGGCTGGATCATGGCGCCGATGCGCACGCGCTCGGTCGCCATGGCGAAAGCGCTCATCAGCACCCACGGGTCGTTGACTTCCATGCCGTCGCCGAGATGGATGCCGTCCCAGGTGAAGACGCCGTCCCACCCGGCCGCCTCCGCCGCGCGCGCCAGCTCGATCTGCTCCGCCACCGGCCCGCCGGTGATGATCACGCCGTACTGCATCGGTCCGATCCTATCCGGCCGCGGCGTGCTCGGCCCGAGCACCACCGATGTCGTCAAGAGTGTCGGAAAGGTCTGCCACAGCGTCGAGGACACGCCTCAGCTGTTCGATGCCGGCCGCCTCGGCAAGGCGATCGGCGAAGGCCGCATGTGCCGGACCGATACGGTGGATCGCGGACCGGCCATCGGCAGTCGGAGAGAGCAGCTTGGCGCGTCGATGCGCCGGATTGGGGCGATACACAGCCAACTGACGCTCGACGAGGATATCCGCGATCCGCTGCACGCTCTGGCGGGTAACTCCGACCTCGCGCGCGACCTCCGCCACCGTGTGGGGCGTTTCGAGGACAGTGCCGAGGACGAGCCACCAGGCGGCCGTCAGCCCCGCCGGCCGCGCAAGCTCCTCACCGATCGCGAGGAACTGGCCATTGAGCCGAAAGGCCGTCTTCGCCAATGCACTCAGAAGCTCCTGTTCTGGCGTCATCGGTTCCATCACCTACATATTGACAGGATACTGTCCGATTGACAGAATACTGTCCATCGTATCAG
>DASVEH010000343.1:0-7405 GCA_036380655.1 Candidatus Limnocylindria bacterium
GCGCGGGATGCTCGTGCGTCCACTGCGCGATGAGGCCCGGAACGTCGGCCTGGGCCGACTCGGACGCCACGCGGATGGCGTTCTCGATCATGCGCGCCTTGGCGCGGCCGTGGGTGACGATGCTCACGCCCCGCACGCCGAGGAGCGGCGCGCCGCCGTAGCGCTCGTAGTCGAAGCGGGCCTTCATGCGATCGAAGCCCGGCCTGAGGGCCAGGAGCGCCAGCGGCGCGATCGGTCCCTGCTGGAGGTCCTCCCGGAGGGACCGGAAGATGAAGCTGGTGATGCCCTCGAAGAACTTGATCACGACGTTGCCCACGAACCCGTCACAGACCACAACGTCGGCGCGGTGGGCGATCATGTCGTGCGCCTCGACATTGCCGACGAAGTGCAGGTCGAGCGCCGCAAGCTTGGCGTGTGCCTCGCGCGCCAGCTCGTCGCCCTTCTCCACCTCCTCGCCGATATTGAGGAGGCCGATGCGCGGATTCCGGACGTGGAGGACGTGCTCGGCGAAGATGGCGCCCATGGCGGCGAACTGGACGAGGTTCTCCGGATCGGAGTCCACGTTGGCGCCCACGTCGAGCAGCATGACCGGCCCGGTGGCGGTCACCATGTGCGCCGGGAGCGCCGGGCGGTCGATGCCGGTGATCCGTCCCAGCCGGAAGACGGCGGCAGCCATGGTCGCGCCGGTCGATCCGGCACTGACGACCGCGTCGGCGTCCCCGTCCCGAACCAGGTCGGTGGCCACCACGATCGAGGAACGACGCTTCGTGCGCAGGGCTGTGGCCGGGTGGTCGCCCATCTCGATCACCTCGGGGGCGTCCACGAAATGGACGTTGGCCGGCACCCCCTTGCCATACGCCGCCGCCTCGCGCTCGAGGCGCGGCACGTCACCGACCAGGGCGACCTGGTCGGTGCTCTGCTGTGCGTAGTCGATTGCGCCGCGGACGATCTCGCGTGGGGCGTGGTCGCCACCCATCGCGTCGACCGCGATGCGCATCGGTGTTAGCGCTGGCCTTCGACCGGGGTGACCGGTTCGATCGCGACCGCCTCACGACCCGCGTACCAGCCGCATGTCGGGCAGACGTGATGAGCGCGCTTGAGCTCGTGACAGTGCTCGCACTCGACCAGCGGGGGTGCGCTGATCGCGAGATGCGCGCGGCGCTCGCCCTGGCGAGCCTTCGATACCTTTCGCTTGGGAACGCCCACGCGGAAACTCCTTGACCAACTGGGATGGGGACGCCGCAGTATAGCCGGAGCGCCGCCCTCCGTGAAATGACGGCCACCTCACGGGCCGATCGCCTAGTCGTCGCGATCCGCGAGCAGGGCTGCGAGGCCTGCCAGGCGAGGATCGATCTCGTCGCCGCCGTGGGCATGGTCGCCGGTGTCGAGCCGCTGGCCGCACTCGACGCAGAGCCCCGGGCAGTCGGGGCGGCAGAGCGGATGCATCGGCTCGGTGAGCGCCAGCTCGTCGTGAAAGACCGGGTCAAGGTTGATCTCGTGATGCTCGTCGATCCGCAGGCTCGCTTCGGCCTCGTCGGGCTCGAGCACCACCGGCGCGCCGCTCACGGGGTCGATGCTCGGAAGGAACTCCTCGTCGACGTCGACGCGAACCTCCTCGACGAAGGCGTCCGTGCACCGCGCGCAGGTCCGTCGCAGGGGAGCCCGGACGTTCCCGCGAACGAGGATGCCGCGGTTCGTCCGCTGCAGGCGCAGGTCGGCATCCAGCGGTCCGGCAAGCTCGACGTCGGTCCCCAGCGTGACGTATCGGTCGCGCAGCCGGACGTCGCGGACCGAGCCGGGAGGCTCATGGAGGAGCCCGGCTACGTTGAACGAGATCATGGCCGGCTGGCGGCTCGGGCCTGCTCCTCGGGATCGACCACGATGGCGCCGGTCTCGCCGGTCCCGTCATCGGAGGCATTCGCGGACGTGGTACCGGTTGCCGACGGGCGGTGGCGCTCGTCGAGCATGTCGATTCCCCGCTTGATGCTCGTGAGAGCCTTGATGCACTCCCCCTCGAGACGGATCAGGACACCGGCCGCGTACTCGTCGGCGCCGCGGCGGACCTCGCGAGCCTCGGCCTGAGCCCGCTCGAGCAGCTCGCCCGCCCGCTGCTGCGCGGCGCGGACGAGCTCGCGCTCCTCGAGCATCTGCGCGGCCTGCTCCTGGGCTCGGGCGATGATGGCGTCGCCCTCGTCGCGGGCACGCTCGGTGATGCGGCCTGCCTCCTCGGTGATGCGGCGGGCCTGGCGCACCTCGTCGGGCACGGACACGCGAAGCTGATCGATCAGCTCCAGCACGGTCGCCTGGTCGAGCACGACGTTGTTCGTCAGCGGCAGCTTCTTGCCCGCTGCCACCATCGACTCGAGCCGCTCGACCAGGAAGATGATGTCCGTGGCGCGCCCCTCCTTGGCCGCGATTATACGCGCGCGTCCTGGCCGAGTCGCTCCACGAGCGCGGCGGCGACCGGGCCCGGAACCATGGGAGCGATGTCACCGCCGAAGCGGGCAACCTCCTTCGTCAGCGACGAGCTGACATACCCGTACTCGAGCGCGGTCATGAGGAAGGTGGTGTCGATCTCGGGGGCCAGCTTGCGATTGGTGAGCGCCATCTGGAGCTCGGCCTCGAAGTCGCTCACCGCGCGCAAGCCCCGCACGATGAAACCCGCCCCATGGCTGCGCGCGAAGTTGACCGTCAACCCGTCGAAGGCGTCGACGCTGACGTGGTCGCCGAGGTCGGCCACCGACCGGCCGATGAGCTCGACCCGCTCGTCGATGCTGAACAGTGGCGCCTTCTTCGGGTTGTTGAGCACGCCGATGACGAGCCGATCGAACAGGCCCGACGCGCGGCGAGCCACGTCGAGGTGCGCGTTCGTCATCGGGTCGAACGATCCGGGAAAGACCGCCACTCGCGTCATCCGCCCTGCGCCTCCAGGAAGCTGAGCATCGTCTCGCCGAACCTGCGCTGGCGCACGGGATGCAGCCGGTCCAGCTCGGGCAGGTCGGTGCGCCAGAAGTGCTTGACCACGACCATCGCATCGGCGGCCAGGCACGGCTCGACGGCGCGAAGCGGCGTCACGATAGCATGCAGCTCGTAGGGCGGATCGAGGAAGACGAGGTCCCAGCGCCCTGCTTCCGCACCCGACAGGAAGCGCTCCACGTCGACGGGGTGGACGCTCGCCAGGACCTCGAGGCGCGTGCGCTCGAGGTTCGTGCGCAGAGCGGCCAACGCCGGACGCGCCTGCTCGACAAAGTCGGCGTGCTCGGCGCCCCGTGACAGGGCTTCGATCCCGATGGCGCCGCTTCCGGCGTACAGGTCGAGCACGCGAGCGCCGGGGACCCGCTCGCCGAGGATGGCGAAGAGGGTCTCCTTGACGCGGTCGGTGATCGGACGTGTGCCCGCGTCCCGGGGCGCCACCAGTGGCTGCCCGCCAGCGATACCGGCGATGACGCGCATCAGGCGGCGTCGCCCTCTTCCTCGACCGGCGCGAAGTCGCGCTGCAGCCGGGCCAGCAGCGGTCGGCGCTCGAGCCGGGGATCCGCGCCGACCACCTGGTCGGCCAGCCTTCGCGCCCGCTGCGCGAGATCGATGTGACGCGGCTCGAACAGGGATGCCACCCGCAGTGGCGGCAGGCCCGACTGCCGCGTCCCGAGCAGGTTGCCGGCCCCGCGCAGCTCGAGATCGGCCTCGGCGATGGCGAACCCGTCGTTCGATCCGCGCACGACCTCCAACCGCCGCAGGGCGAGCTCGTCGGTCGCGTCCGACAGGAGGATGCAGAAGGACCGATGTCGCCCGCGCCCGACGCGGCCGCGCAGCTGGTGCAGCTGCGCGAGCCCGAATCGCTCGGCGTCCTCGATCAGGATCACGCTGGCATTCGGCACGTCGATCCCGACTTCGATGACGGTGGTGGCGACCAGCACGTCCCTCTCCCCCGCCGCGAAGGCGGTCATGGTCGCGTCGCGCAGGTCCGCCCGCTGCTGCCCGTGCACGATCGCCACCCGCAGCTCCGGATGGGCCGCCTGGAGGCGCTCCGCCTCCGCCTCGGCGCTGGCAACCTGCAGCGCCTGCGACTCGACCACCAGCGGCACGACGACGAACGACTGACGGCCCTCCGCCGCCTCGGCGGCCAGGAATGCCTCGATCTTCGGCAGCGCACGCCGGTCCCGGACCTCTGTCCGGATCGGCTCCCGGCCGGGAGGCAGCTCGCGGATGGTGCTGATCGACAGATCGCCGTAGACGCTGAGCGCCAGGGTGCGCGGGATCGGCGTGGCGGTCAGGGCGAGCACGTGCGGCTCGCCGCCGGCGCCCTTGGCCTGAAGGGCCGCGCGCTGGCCGACCCCGAAGCGGTGCTGCTCGTCGACGATCACGAGGCCCAGCCGCGGAAACTCGACCGCCTCGCTGATCACGGCATGGGTGCCGATCACGACCTCCGCGGCACCGGCAGCGATGGCGTCGTGGATCTCCCGCTTCCGCGCCACCGGCAGCGAGCCGGAGAGGAACTCGGCGCGCACGCCGAGCCCTTCCAGCAGCGGAGCCAGGCCGGCGTGGTGCTGGCGGGCCAGGATCTCGGTCGGCGCCATGAGCGCGCCCTGCCAGCCGGCACGCACCGCCGCCGCGAGGGCAACTGCCGCGACAGCGGTCTTCCCGCTGCCGACGTCGCCCTGAAGCAGCCGCCGCATCGGTCGCTCCCCGCCGATCTCGTCGAGGATCTCGGCGACGGCGCTCGCCTGGTCGTCGGTGAGGGTGAACGGCAGCGCGCCGACGATCTCGGCGCGCACCGGTTGGGCGGTCGGGATGCGGGGCGCCACGAGTCCGGCGCGAGCCTCGCGCGCCTGCGCCAGCGTGAGCTGCAGCGCCAGGAGCTCGTCGAACGCGAGGCGATCGAGAGCCTCCGTGACGTGGGCGGCCTCCTCGGGGAAATGCGCGGTGCGGAGCGCCTCGTCGAGCGCCGGCATGACGCCGCGCTCCGCATCGGTCAGGGGGTCGACCACGGAAGGCAGCGCATGGTCCAGGACCCGGGCGAGGAGCTCGCGAAGCCGCTTCTGGGTCACGCCGGCGGTGAGGTGGTACACGGGAACGACCCGCGCGGTGTGCACCGACTCGCGGCCGACCGGGCTGAACTCCGGCGAGGTGAACTGCGGCCTCCAGCCGCGCTGCGTCACCTTGCCGGAGACGATCACCTCGTCGCCCTGCTGTAGGCGGCGCTCGACGAAGCGCCGCCCGAACCAGATCGCCTCGGCGCTGCCGGTGTTGTCGGTGAGCTGCGCGATCACGCGCTGCGGGCGGCGCCCGAAGCCCGGCTCGACCCGGATGGCGGCGATGGTCGCGCGCGCCGATTGCTTCTCGTCCGGCACGAGCTCGCCGAGCGGACGCAGCTCGCTGAAGTCGTCGTAGCGGAAGGGCAGGTACCAGAGCGCCTCGCGCGCCGTCGTGATGCCGAGCTTGCCGAGCGTCGCCGCGCCACGGGCCAGCTCCGGGATGCGCCGGATCGACCGATCCAGCTCATCCGGGGCCAGGACGCTCACGCCTGGACCGGCCCGCTCGATTGCATGGGCCGATCGTAGCGTGCTACCATCCCGATCGCCCGGCGCCCCGCGCCGGTTCCCTTGTGAGTTGGAGATTCATTCGACCATGGCCCGCGTCTGCGACATCTGCGGCAAGCGCCCGATCACCGGCTGGAACCCCCAGTCGGTCGGGATGAACCGCAAGCGCGCGCTGCGCCGATGGCTGCCCAACCTTCAGCCGATGACCATCGTCACCGATGGCAAGGTCACGAAGGCCACCGCCTGCAGCCGCTGTCGCCGCACCGCCCAGAAGGTCTGACCTTCTCCTCCTGAGACCGATGCGCCCGCGTCATCGAGACGCGGGCGTCGTTGTGTCCGGCCGGCGTGCCTACGCGGGAGCGAGGTCCCGCTCGGAGTCGATCACGAGGGTGAACGGGCCGTCGTTCACGAGCTCGACCGCCATCTCGGCGCCGAAGCGGCCGGTCTCGACCGCCAGGCCGGTATCCCGGAGCCGAGCGAGGAATCGATCGAGGAGCGGCACCGCTACGTCCGGGAGCGCAGCCGCGGTGAAGCCGGGGCGGCGGCCGCGGCGCAGGTCGGCATAGAGGGTGAACTGGCTCACCACCAGCAGGGCGCCTCCCGCATCGGCTATGGCGAGGTTGGTCCGGCCCTCCGCATCCTCGAAGTAGCGAAGGCCGACGAGCTTGTCCGCCATGCGGTCGACGATCTCCTCCGTGTCGTCGGCTCCGATGCCGGCGAGGACCGCGGCCCCCGTCCCGATCGCCCCGAGATGCGTGCCGTCGGCGCTCACCGACGCGCGGGTCACCCGCTGGACGACGAGGCGCACGGCCTAGGGTGTCGCCGACGGAGACGGGCTCGCCGAGGGCTCGGCTCGCATGGCCTCGTCATCGCGTGGCGGACCGAGCGCGGACTCGGTGAAGGTGGCGCGCGCGTTCCAGATCATCCAGCCCTTGGCGCCGTTGTCGGCCGCAGCCGCGAACTCGGCCCTCACCTGGTCCGCGGTGTAGGGCGCGAAGGCTCCATAGCCGAAGTCCTGGATCCAGGGCCGGATGACGACCGGCAGCCCCTCCTTCTGCTCGTTCATGATCTCGAGCGTCTGGTCGATGACCTCGTAGGGGTAGTTGTTCGGCACGTCGAACCCGAACACCCCGGGCCCGTAGTGCGAGGGGTAGACCATCGGGCAGAAGTAATCGACGTACGGCATGATCACCTCCGGCCGCTGCCCGATCCCCTGGTCGTCGGGAACGATGAAGCTGATCGGGAACACGTCGGCGCCCAGGAAGGTTCGGGTGGCGTCGAGCTCCTGGCTCACGACGCGCAGCACGCGACCGATGGCCGGCAGCCGGAACGACTGGGTGTTCGGCAGGTTCGTATCGGCGAGGTCGTACGGGCCGTCACTGAAGAAGCGGATGTAGTCGAGCTGCACCTCGTCGAAGCCCTTGGCGGCGAGGTCGCCGGCGATGCTGGCGATGTACTCCGCCACGCCGGGCGCCGATGGATCCAGCCAGGCGCCGCCGATGTTGTCGCGCCACGGCTCCCCGGTGGCGCTGTTGCGTACCGCCAGCTCCGGCCGCGCGACGGCCGAGGTGTTGTCCTTCATGACCACCATCCGCGCGATCGTGTAGATGCCGCGCTCCTTCAGCATCGGCAGGAGCTCCTCGAGGTCGAAGACCGGGTTCTCGCGGATGGCGCCGACCTCCGCGGCCGTCTCGAGATCGGTGGCGTAGTAGAGCTGCCCATCGGTCTCCTTGACGTCGATCACCATCGCGTTCGCCTCGGTGCGGTCGATGAGATCGAGCAGCGCGTCGAGGCGGCCGGGTGCCTCGAACACGGCCGACGGCGCGTACAGCGCGCGGGCCTCGAAGGGCTCCAGGCTGACGTCG
>DASVEH010000344.1:0-5836 GCA_036380655.1 Candidatus Limnocylindria bacterium
AGGGGCTCGCCGCGGCGGTGCACGTCGTCGAGCTGCAGCCGCATCATCTCGCGCAGCGCGCCGCGTCGCCGATGGGTCGGGTGCACTCCCACTGTGGTCACGCCGGCGGCCGGCAGCACGCCCCCCGGGATGGTCAGCTCGAAGCTGATCGCCGCCGCGTTGCCCACGAGCCGATCGCCGTCGTAGGCGCCGATGGCGCGGTCGAACTCGAGCACCGACTCCAGCTTCGGCGCGTGCTCGTCGGTCAGGTGCTCCGAGAAGCCCAGCGCGACCGATTCCATGAAGGCGCGGTGGTTTCCTTCGAACGGTCGTGCCTCGATCTCCACGCCCCGATAATGGCGCGGGACGTGCTCTATCATCCGCCCGATGTTCCCGATCGGAGACGAAAACGAGCGCGGCCACGGGCCGGCGCTCGTGAGCCTGGCCTTCATCGGCCTCAACATCGCCGTCTTCCTGCTGCTCCAGGGCGCCGGCGGCCCGAGCGGCGAGGACTTCACGTACGGCTACAGCGCCGTCCCGCTCGAGATCACGACCGGCACCGACCTGGTCGAGCCACAGTCGATCACCGTCGATGGGCAGACCGTTCCCATCCCGCAGGAGCCGGGGCCGGACCCGATCTGGCTGACCCTGCTGACCAGCATGTTCATGCACGGCGGCTGGCTCCACATCTTCGGCAACATGCTCTTCCTATGGATCTTCGGCGACAACGTCGAGCATCGCATCGGTCACATCCCGTACCTGGCTTTCTACGTGATCGCCGGCCTGGTCGCCAGCTTCGCCCAGATCCTGGTCGACACGGACTCGATCATCCCGACCCTCGGAGCCTCGGGTGCCATCTCCGGCGTGCTCGGCGCCTACCTCGTCCTCTTCCCGACCAACCGGGTCACCGTCCTGATGCTGCGGTTCCCGATGAAGGTGCCCGCCATCGTGGCGATCGGCCTGTGGGCACTGTTCCAGTTCATCAACGGCATCGGCGCCTTCGCCGTCACCGAGGAGACCGGCGGAGGGGTGGCCTACATGGCCCACATCGGCGGCTTCGTCGCCGGCATCGTGGCGGGGATCCTGTTCCGCGCCATCTTCCACGAGCCTCGCCGCCCGCGCGGCGCGCCGGCCTCGGCCTTCGGATGACCGCCGCCGGCGAGGCGGCCGGGCTGTTCGGGCCCGGTTCGATCTCGTGGCGGATCGACCGCGAGGTGCTGGTCCTCGCCGGGGGATCGTGCGCGCTGCTGCTCCAGGCTGCCCATCCGGTCGTGGCCGCGGGCGTGGCCGAGCACTCCACCTACGCGACCGACCCGTTCGGCCGCCTGATGCGCACGCTGGAGAGCAGCTTCGACGTGGTCTTCGGCAGCCGATCCACCGCCGAGGCGGCCATCCGTCGGGTGAACGCCATCCATCGGACGGTCCGCGGGCAGATGTCCGACGGCACCGCCTACACGGCGATGGATCCGGATGCCTTGCTCTGGGTCCATGCCACGCTGGTCGACACCGCTCTCCGCGTCTACGCCCGCTTCGTCGCCCCGCTGTCACCGGCCGAGGAGCAGGCCTACCACCGCGAGGCCTCCCGCGTCGCCCTCCTCCTCGGCGTCCCCGAGCGAATCCTGCCGGCGACCATCGAGGAGCTCCGCAGCTGGATGGCCATCCGCATGGCCGATGGCACCATTCGCGTCACGCCGCAGGCGCGGCGCATCGCGGACACGGTGCGCTATCCGATCCGGGTCGTGCCGCGCGTTGCCTGGGACGCGGCGCACCTGATCTCACTGTCGACCCTCCCGGAGCAGGTGCGACGCCAGTACGGGATCGCCTGGTCGGCGGGTCGCGAGCACGGGGTGGAGGCGATCGCTCGCTTCACCCGCCGTGCCCTTCCGCTGGTGCCGCCGCTGATCCGGCACGCGCCGCAGGCACGGGCCGCCCAGCGCCGCGTGAGACTGGCCGGCGCCTGAGGCGCCCCCGGCAGGCGGCGGCTATCATGGCCACGCCCGCTCGCCAGGCCCCGCCGAGCGGCCAGAGGAACCCGATTTGACCCGATTTGCCAAGCTGGCGGTCGCCGCTGCCGTCGCGACCTTCGTCCTGATCGCCGTCGGCGGCCTCGTGCGCGCCACGGACTCGGGCCTTGGCTGCCCCGATTGGCCGCTCTGCTTCGGCGACTGGCTGCCGCCGGCCGATCTCCATGCCTGGATCGAGCACACCCATCGGCTCACCGCGGCCGTCTTCGTCGGTCCGCTGGTCGGGGTCGTGGGGCTCATCACCGTCCTTACCCATCGGCGCCGAGACCGGCCGCTCCTCGCCGCCGCCATCATTGCCGGGGTGCTGGTCATCGTGCAGTCCCTGCTCGGTGCCGCGGTGGTCCTGCAGGGCCTGGCCGCCGAGCTCGTGACCGCGCATCTCGGGATGGCGCTCACCGTCTTCGCCGCAGTGATCTTCATCGCCGAGCGGGCCACCCATGGACCAATGCCGGCCGCCCGCGTGCGATCGGGACTGACCCGCCTGGTCGGCCTGACCGCGACGGCGATCCTTGCCCAGATGCTCCTCGGATCCTGGGTGACCGGCCATCACGCCGGGCTGGCATATGCCGACTTCCCGCTCATGAACGGCTCGGTTCTGCCCCCCGTGGAGAGCAGCCAGCAGGCGGTCCACCTGGCGCATCGGCTCATGAGCCTCGTCGTCGCCGGCCTGGTGGCCTGGACCGCGCTCGAGGTCCGTCGATCCACGACCGCCCCTCTCGCGCGTCGCCTGGCGGAATGGATGGTCGTCCTGATCGTGGTCCAGCTGGCCCTCGGCGGGCTGAACGTCCTCTCGCGGCTCTCGGCCGTCTTCGTCGTGCCACATTTGGCCGTCGGCGCGGCGCTGTGGGGCCTGGCGGTCTGGCTGCTCCTGGCCACTCGCCGCCTTCGACCCTCGGAGGTCGCCATGCGTCCGGCGGTGCCCGACCGCGAGCCCGGAGCCATCGACACCGTTCGCGCGTACATCGCGCTGACCAAGCCGCGGATCATCGAGCTGCTGCTGGTCACCACGGTGCCGACCATGGTCCTCGCGGAGCGCGGGATCCCGTCGCTCTGGCTCATGACCGCCGTGGTCCTCGGCGGGACGCTGGCTGCCGGCGGCGCGAACGCCATCAACATGTACGTCGATCGCGATATCGACGACGTCATGCGCCGCACCCGACACCGCCCGCTGCCGCGCCACGCGGTCGACCCGGCTGGCGCCCTCTGGTTCGGGACCCTCCTGAGCGTGGCGTCATTCGTCTGGCTGACGCTCACGGTCAACCTGCTCAGCGCGCTGCTGGCGGTGAGCGCGATCGCCTTCTACGTCTTCGTCTACACGCTCTGGCTCAAGCGCTCGACCCCGCAGAACATCGTCATCGGGGGCGCCGCGGGGTGCGTCCCGGTCCTCGTCGCCTGGGCCGCGGTGACGGGCGAGGTGGGGCTGCCGGCACTCGTCCTGTTCGCGGTCGTCTTCTACTGGACGCCGCCCCACTTCTGGGCGCTGGCCCTCCGCTACCGCGGCGACTATGCGGCCGCCAAGGTGCCGATGCTCCCTGTGGTGCGCGGGGAGGCCGAGACGGCCCGCCAGATCGTGCTCTACACGATCCTCCTCATCGCGGTCAGCCTGCTGCTCCTGCCCGCCGCCGGGATGGGCTGGATCTACCTGGTGGCCGCACTCGCACTCGGCGGGTTCTTCCTGTGGGGTGCGCTTCGCCTGCGGGCCGATGCGGCCAGCGGCCGCGCCGCCATCAGGCTCTTCCGCTACTCCATCACCTACCTGACGCTCCTCTTCGCCGCCGTCGCGGCCGATGCGCTCCTCCGCTTCCCGCTCGCCTGAGCGGCCGTTCAGGATCCGTCCCGGCCAGCTGCTCGCTGGGCGGCGAGCCGGGCGTCCAGCCGAGCGGTGCGTCGGTCCTCGTGGCGCATCCAGAGCACGACCACGATCATCATGCCGGCCAGGAACGCGAGATCGCCGACCGCCCACATGATGACCCCGCCGAGCGCCTGGTCGTCCAGGGCCGACGGGCCCCAGTCCCGCCCGTTGCTGAGGTAGTGCGGGTAGAGGACGGACGACGCCGACATGAGCGCCACCCCGAGGAACGAGTTCTGCGGCATGGCGAGGAAGAGGTAGAGCAGGCGCACCGGATGGGGCAGACGCCACGGCGATGGATCGGCCCCGATGACCGGCCACCAGAAGAGGAGCGCCGCGCCGAGGAAGGTCGCGTGCTGGAAGTAGTGGAGCGCCTGGTTCTCGAGCGCCTGGTCATAGAGCGCGCTGAAGTGCCAGCCCCAGTTGACCGCCGCGAAGAGGATCCAGGCGATGACCGGGAACGACACCACGTGGATCACCCGGCTCTGGAGCACCGCCAGCAGCGCCTTGCGAACCGATGGGCTGGCGACCCTGAGCGCCAGCGTGATCGGCGCGCCGGCGAGGAGCAACGGGGCGGCGACCAGCTCGAGGAGCATGTGCTGCACCATGTGCACGCTGAACAGCACGCCCTCGTAGGCCTCGATCGGGGAGAGGAGGGCAACCCCGATGGCCGCCAGGCCGCCGAGGAACAGCCAGGATCGAACGGCCGGGTGCCGGTTGGCCGGGTGCGCCCGGTCCACCCGCCGCGCGGCCCACAGGTACGCCGCCCCGGCCAGGAGGATGGCGGCGATCGGCAGCGGGTCGAAGGTCCACGCCAGCAGGACCCCGGGGAGCTCCGGTGGCGGCGCGGCGGCGCCATGCGCGGCGGCGACGCCGGGCAGGGCCAGGAGGCCGGCCAGCAGGGTGAGGGAGAGGATGCGGCGCATCCATTCCATTCTCGCCCGAAACGCGCGGAACCGCGCGAGCCGCGCCAGCGTCAGGGCGCCCATGAAACGAACACTCCCGGGCCTCGTCGTGCTGCTCCTCGCACTCGCCGCCTGCGCGGCACCCGCCGGGTCGCCGGCTGAATCGGACGGCGCATCCCCCGACGCATCGAGTCCTCCATCCCGCGACGCGGAGTCCGGGGCGATCGAGCATCCGACCGGCAGCGAGCCGATCCTCGTCGTCAGCTCGGCCGGCGGCTTCGTCCCGGTCCAGTTCATGGCGACCCAGTTGCCCTCCTTCGTGCTTCTCGGTGACGGGCGCGTCATCATGCAGGGGGCGCAGACGCTCGAGTTCCCGGGGCCGGCCTACCCCGCGCTGGTCGAGCGCACCCTGACCGAGGAGGGCATCCAGGCCGTCCTCGCCACGGTCGAGGCCACGAACCTGTTCACCGCCGACCTCGAGCTGCGCGGCGCGCAGAACATCGTCGCCGATGCAGCCGACACGCTCTTCACCATCGACGCCGGCGGCCAGGCCGTGACCGTCAGCATCTACGGTCTCGGCACGTTGCTGCCGGACATGGAACCCCCGCCCGGCGTCAGCTCGGGAGAGATCGAGGCGCATCGGATCCTCGGCCAGCTCAACGACGGGCTCATGACGCTCGACAGCTGGCTCCCGGCGGATGCCTGGGAACCGGAGGGCTGGCAGCCGTTCGAGCCCGAGGCGTTCCGCCTCTACGTTCGCGACGTGACCAACGAGCCGATGGAGGGCGGCGACATGGCGCCGCAGCTGCGCGAGTGGCCGACCGATGATGATCCGGCCGCCTTCGGCGAGGAGGAGGAGTTCTTCGGCGACGGGACGCGCTGCGGCGTGGTCGACGGAGACCTGGGGGCGGCCTGGCTCGAGGAGCTCGCCGCCGCCAACCAGATGACGCTCTGGACTGACGACGGGGACCGGCGCTTCAGCGTCCTGGCGCGCCCGGTACTGCCGCACGAGGATCCCGCCTGCCCGGGGTTCGGCGGCGCCGCCTGAGCCAACCGGGGGAGCGCCAATCGGGGCCGTC
>DASVEH010000345.1:0-3269 GCA_036380655.1 Candidatus Limnocylindria bacterium
TACCAGCCGTCGGTGCTGACGAGGTGTCGCAATGTGTCAAGGATCGAGCCGTACGTACCGGGCGCCGGCGTCGAGAGCTGATCCGGCGTGAGGCCGGTGCACGCGTCGATCAGCCGCTCCGTGGCCCAGACGTGGTGGGCCATGGCGTCGTCGAGCAGGGAGGTGGTCACCGGGCTCCTCCGTCGTGTGACTTCGCGACGTCGCCGATGATGTCGGCGAGCTCTCGCGGGCGCGACCACATGGGCCAATGGCTCGTCGGCAGATCGACCCAGCTCGCATTGCGCAGCTCCGGGATGCCGGCGAGGAACGCCCATTCCGGGTGCTCCCTCGCGTACGTCTGGTACTGCTCGGCGCTGAAGCCCGTGCAGATCAGCGTGCTGGGGATGTCGCGCCGCGCGTCGTTGGTCAGCTCCGCGCCCTCGCGGATCAGGCTGCCGGGGACCGGGACGGCGCGCCGGCGAAACGTCTCCTTCTGCTCCTCGCTGAGTCCGTCGAGGTTCTCCTCCTCCTCGATCTCCGCCCAGACCATCGGCTTCTCGACGTCGGCGAAATCGGGGTCCAGGGCGCCCTTGCCGGGGGCGGTGTCGACGTAGACCATCGCCGCGATCCGCTCCGGGACCCGGTCGCTGGCGGCATAGCCCGAGAAGCCGGAGGCACTGTGCACGACGAGCACGACGGGGGAGTCCTTCGCCTCGACCGCCTCGACGATGGCCCTGACGTGATCGTCGAACGTGATCGTCGAGCGATCGGCATCGGCCGACTCGAGGCCGGGAAGCGTGATCGGGGTAACGTCGTGGCCGGCGGCGCGGAGGGTCTCCGCGACCTCGTCCCACGCCCATGCGCCGAGCCAGAATCCTGGAACCAGGATGATCGGTGCGGAAGTGATCGGTCGAGGTTCAGTCATTTGGGCCCTTTCGTGTTCTGGGCGGAGTCCCGGTGGCCTCCGCGAAGTGGATTCGCATCACGGCGCGGCGCTTTCCCGGCCGGCTCACCTCGGTCATCCCCGCGGCGGCGAAGACACTCTGGGCGCCGACGTGGATCTCGTCCCACGTGATCTCGCCCGCCTCGGTGCGCATCGGGTAGGCCTCGAGGGCGCGCGCGCCGTGTCGCCGCGCGTGGTCGACGGCTGCCCTGGCCAGGGCGTAGGCAATCGCGCGCTTGCGGTACCCGGCGCGCACCAGGACGCAGGTTACGGCCCAGACGCTCGCATCGCTGCGGTTCTCGGCGCGGCCCTCCCACGGCACGCGGTAGACGCGGAGCAGCCCTTCGTAGGCGGGGCGCGGCTCCACGGCACACCATCCGACCGGCTCATCGCCCAGGTAGGCCACGAGCCCGCTCGTGGTCGCCGCGTCCGGCCGGCCGGCATTCGTCTGCTCGCGCAGTCGCTGCGCCCGCTCGGCCGCGGGGAACCTCGAAAACGCCTCGCGCGGCTGCAGCTTGTAGCGCTGGCACCAGCACACCGAGGCTGCGCCACGGGTGCCGAACACCGCGGCGAGGTCCTCCCATGGCGTCTGGTTGGCCGGGATGACGCGGATCGCGTCCGTCATGCGGAGGTACCGGCCCGCCTTGGCGCCAGGGTGTCGCGCCCCGCCCAGCGCAGGGTCCGCAGCGCCCGGAGCGTGATCCATCGGCTCGGCTGGCCCTCCGACTCGCCGAAGTCCACGTGCGACGCGTCGTGGTAGGCGTGGTCGAGCAGCCAGCGGCCATCGTCCGTCCGCTTGGACTCGACGATGTCGAGCGCCTCGCTCATGCGCTCGTCCGGCACGTGCCTGGCCTGCCGGAAGTAGTCGAGCACGCGGACGACGTCGTAGAACCAGGCGTTGGGGAAGCCGGGGTACAGCCAGCGCTTCTGCGGAATCTCTCCGTCCGACAGCCGCCGCAGCAGCCTTCGCTCGAGCAGGTACTCCTCGCCTCGGTGTCGCGTGGCCGACACCTCGCCGTTCGCGCCGGTGGAGCGCTCGTACTCGAGCAGGCCCTCGAGGACGTTGAGGGTCGAATCGAACGCGCCGCGGGTCGACCCGTTCTCCTGCTCGCAGTTCCAGCCGCCGTCGCCCATCTGCTCGCCGAGGAGGCGCTCGACGATCCCGCGCACGTCCTGCCGGAAGTAGGCGCCGATGGCCACGGTCCGGCCGTTGATGCACGGCTCCACCTCGCCCTCCCAGAACCGCAGGTTCGGGTCGTAGTCCCACCGCGCGGCCTCGTGGACCGGCGCGATCGCCCGGCGCATCTCGTCGCTGTCCGGGTCGATGCCGAAGAGGTAGAGCAGGTGCAGCGTGTCGGAGGTGCCGATCCAGCGCGGAAAGAACGTTCCGCCACCCCACCGGCCGTCCGGATCCTGGGCGGCGAGGACCCGCGCGCCCCAGCCCTCCCGCGCGACCTTCGCGCGTTCGGCAGCCACCTCGTCGGCGGGCGCATCGGTCAGGTCACGCATCACCTGCCACCGAATGGCGGGATCCGAGTGGAGGAGCCAGTCGATCACGTTCATGTGTCCATCGTGCCTCGCGGACATGACACCCGGTGGCATGAATTCAGCCGTATCGTGAGGCAATGAGCATGCCGACCATCCGGCCCGCCTACGAGATGTGGCCGCAGTACAACCGCCGGCTGCGGGAGGTCATCGGCGCGATGACCGACGAGCAGCTCGCGATCCGGCCATCGGAAGCACTGTGGCCTATCTGGGCCATCGTCGGCCACACCGCGGGCGCGCGGGTCTACTGGCTCTGCGATGTCGTCGGGGAACCCGGGGCTGAGACGACGCCGTTCGCGCTCGGATCGGAGATCGGCTGGGAAGATGACCTCGACCACCCGCGCGGCGCCGATGAGCTCGTGCAGGCCCTGGACTCGACCTTCCGGGTGATCGACAGCTGCGTTGACCGATGGACGCCGGACATGCTCGGTGACGTGATCCGGCGCGAGTACGCCGGGAGCACCCAGGTGCACACCCGAAGCTCAATCCTCCAGCGGCTGCTCACCCACGAGGCGTACCACTGCGGCGAGCTGTCCCAGACGCTGGGGATCCACGGGCTGCCGCAGATCGATCTCTGGCGGCCGGACTAAGTCAGCGTCGCTCGAGAATCTCGACGCTGACCGTGGCACCCGCCTCCTTGCCGATCGCCTTCCGGACCGCAGCCGCGATCGGCAGCATCTGGCGCCCATCGCCGAGCGCCATGAACGACGACTCGAACGGGTGCCCGTCCACCGTGCCCCGCACCTTCACGGCTCCCCGTGTCCCGAAGAACTCGGCGGACTCCGGCCAGACCACGAAGGTC
>DASVEH010000346.1:0-3068 GCA_036380655.1 Candidatus Limnocylindria bacterium
CCGAGTCTCGTTGGCGACCCTCTCGTTCATTCTCATCATCGCATTCAGCCAGCAGACCCCGGTCACGCAGGCCGGGCCCGAAGCGGCTCCCGTGATCCCGCAGTCGCTGCTGCCGCAGAATGTCGGCGTCGGTGTCTCCACCGACCACTCCGTCACCATCGCCTTCGACCATGCCATGAACCCCGGCTCCGTCGAAGAGGCGCTCCAGGTCCTTCCCGCCCAGCCGGTCGAGCTGTCCTGGAGCCAGGGCCTCGACGAGGTGACCGTCACGCCACAACGCCGCTGGCGAACCGACGAGTCCTACGTCGTGGTCGTCGGCGAATCGGCCCTGCAGGCCGATGGCCGGAAGCTGTCCGCGACGGGCCGCTACGCCTTCAGCACGCAGGCCGCGCCGACCGTGTCCGACATCCAGGTTCGCATGGCGCCGAGCACCTCGGTGAAGCCGAAGCTCGACGATGCCGCGCGCGAGATGGCGGTTGCCGTGCTCGACGCCGATGCGCTCAGCTCCGACCAGGTCGACGCTCTTCCGCCGACCACCACCGCCAAGGACGTGAGCGCAACGAGTGCGATTACCGTCAGCTTCTCGGCGGCCATGGATCCTGCCGATGTCGAGCGCCATTTCGCGATCAGCCCCGACATTCCGGGCGATCTCGCCTGGGAGGGCAGCGACCTGGTCTTCACGCCGTCGGAGCGGCTGGAACCGGGGAGCCGCTACACGATCAGCCTGGCCGGGTCGCACGACTCCGCCGGCAACCTCATCGGCGGCAAGAGCAACTTCTCGTTCATCGTGCAGCCCGGAGCGCAGGTCACCAAGACCAGCCCAGAGGTGGATGCAACCGACGTAGAGCCGGCGAACGTTGAGCTGTGGTTCAGCCAGCCGATGGACATCGAGGCGACCAACGAGGCCTTCGCGCTGACCGATACCGCGAATGGCTCCCTGGTCCCCGGTGTCCTGAACTGGAACGAGGTCGGCACCCAGCTGGTCTATACGCCCGACAACCCGTTGCCCGGTGGCCGGACCTTTGCGCTGACATTCGACGAGGGCGCCCGCGATGCGGACGGCAACTCGGTCGACGCGGCGCTGTCCTTCACCACCAAGGCCGCACCGGTGGTCGTCGCCGCCGCGCGAGCCACGACCTCGGTGCGATCCGCCCCGGCGCCGGTCGTACCTCCGCCGGCGCCGTCGTCGAGCCTGGAGGGCTATGCCCTCAACCAGGTGAACGCGTCCCGCGCCGCATACGGCTTTGGCCCCGTCGTGCTGGACGCGAAGATCTCGGCGGTCGCTTATGCGCACGCCTACGACCAGGCGGCCAACGGCTACTTCAGCCATACCGGTCGCAACGGCAGCACGCGCGAGAGCCGGCTTCGCGCCGGCGGCGTCAGCTTCGGCTGGTCCGGCGAGAACCAGTGCTACCGCGTCGGCATGAGCCTGCAGGCCACCCTCGACTGGTGCCACGCGCAGTTCATGGCGGAGCCGTATCCAGGCCACTGGAACCACATCGCGAACGTCCTGAATCCGAACGCACGTCGCCTGGGCGTCGGGATCGCGAATGTGGGCGGCAGGGTCGTCATCGTCTGGGACTTCACGGACTGAGCTCCGGCCGGTGCGCCGCCTCGCGCGGCGTGCCGGCAAACCTCGCCTTCAAAACACCGGCCAGGCTTGATCGGCCCGCCTCGGCGGCCGCGTGCGGGGCCGGTGCTACACTCCCTGACCGTATGCCCCACACCACGCCGGCCGCCGGCGACGCGCTCGTGAAGCTGCCGCCGGGGGCGATGGCGGTCGGGCGCGACGGGCGTCGGGTCAACGGTCCCCGCGCCATGGAGAGCTGACAACGATGTCGAAGGCACTGGTCATCGTCGAGTCGCCGGCCAAGGCGCGGACACTCGCCCGCCTGCTGGGCGACGAGTACCTGGTCGAGGCCAGCGTCGGGCACATCCGCGACCTGCCCGAGAACGCGAGCGAGGTGCCGGCCGCGATCAAGGACAAGCCCTGGGGCCGCATGGGGGTCGACGTCGACAACGGCTTCCGCCCGTACTACGTCGTCTCCCGCGACAAGGCGAGCCGCATCCGAGACCTGCGAGCGGCCGTGAAGGATGCGCCCGAGGTGCTCCTCGCCACCGACCCCGATCGCGAGGGCGAGTCGATCAGCTGGCATCTGCGCGAGGTGCTCAATCCCAAGGTGCCCGTTCGCCGCATCGAATTCCACGAGATCACTCTCGAGGCGGTCCGCCGGGCAATCGCGGAGGCGCGTGACATCGATCTCCAGCTGGTCGACGCCCAGGAGAGCCGCCGGATCGTGGACCGGCTCTACGGATACATGGTGTCTCCGGTGCTCTGGAAGAAGGTGCAGACCGGGCTCAGCGCGGGTCGCGTGCAGAGCGTGGCCGTTCGCCTCGTCGTGGAGCGCGAGGAGGCGCGCCGTGCCTTCCACGCCAGCGCCTACTGGAACCTCGAGGCCCGGCTGCGCTCGGTGAGCGTGTCCTTCGCGGCCACCCTCGTCCGGGTCGGGTCCGCCCGCATCGCCACCGGCAGGGACTTCGACCCGGCCACCGGCGAGCTCAAGGACGGTGACGTCCGCATGCTGGACGAGCACACGGCCGGTGAGCTGCGGGAGGCCCTGAACGGGGTGCTGCCGTGGTCGGTGACCTCGGTGGAGGAGCGACCCGCGACCCAGGCCCCGTATGCGCCGTTCACGACCTCGACCCTGCAGCAGGAGGCGAATCGCAAGCTCGGATTCTCGGCGGATCGCACCATGAACGCGGCGCAGCGGCTCTTCCAGGAAGGCCTCATCTCGTACCACCGCACCGACTCGACCACGTTGAGCGATCGCGCCCTGCGTGAGGCGGCGGACGCCATCGGCTCCCTCTACGGCGCGGATTACTACCGGGGGCCGCGCCAATACCGGACGAAGGTCAAGAACGCGCAGGAGGCTCACGAGGCGATCCGGCCGACCAACTTCGGCCAGACCGCCGGTGCGCTGAGCCAGTACGCCGGGCGCGACGAGGGTCGTCTGTACGACCTCATCTGGAAGCGCGCCGTGGCATCGCAGATGGCCGACGCTCGCCTG
>DASVEH010000347.1:0-2585 GCA_036380655.1 Candidatus Limnocylindria bacterium
CATGGATCCGGCAAGCGTGCAAGAGGTGGCCGATCGGCTCGAGCTGCGGCCGGAGGATCCGCCCGTGTACCTGGAGATCACGCCGCCGTTCACCGAGCGCTGGGTGCGCCGCCTGGAGTCCGTCGGCGCCATTCCGATCAGCGACGAGCTTCGCTCGCGGCTCAAGGGTCTCTCGGAGGAGCAGGCCCGGGCCGAGGGCTGGCGGGCGGCGAAGGAGGCGGCGGCGCGGGCCCGCGAGGGTGGGTTCGCCGGGATCGTGCTCATGGGCCTGCGCTTCGATACCGTGGTCGGCGAGGCCTACGAGGTGTGGCACCGGGACGCCTAGAGCGGGGGCAGCTCCAGCGCCCCGCGCTGCGCGGGTCGGGCGGCGGCCACCGGCTCAGGTCGTCGGAAGGCACCGATGACTCCGGCGCGGGCCAGCTCCTCGTCGTAGACGACCTCGATGCGCTTCACCTGGGCATCGATGCTGAACCGATCCGCCACGGTCCGGTAGCCCGCCTCGCCGATGCGCTCGCGCAGCTCCGGGTCGGTGAGCAGCGCGACGACGGCATCAGCCAGGGCGGCGGGGTCCGCCGGGGGCACGAGGAAGCCGTCGACGCCGGAGGTGATGACCTCGGGGATGCCGCCGACCGCGGAGGCGACCACCGGCCGGCGACGAGCCATGGCCTCGAGAATCGAGATGCCCTGCGCCTCGCGCAGCGAGGGCAGGACGGCGACGGCCAGGTCCGCGGTCAGGGCGGAGACGTCATCGCGGCGCCCGGTGAACACGATGTGATCCGAGATGGCTTCTGCCCGGGCGCGTAGCGCATCGGCCTCCGAGCCTTCGCCGACGATGGCCAGCCAGGCATCGGGGACCGCCCGGAGGATTGCCGGCATGGCGTCCACCAGGTAGCGGTGGCCCTTCTCCGGCTCCAGGCGCGCGACGACGCCGAGGAGGGGGGCGTCGGGCGGGATGTGGAACTCGTCGCGCATGCGGCACGCCGGCAGCGGGGTGGCGAAGCGCGACAGGTCGACACCGTTGGGGATGACGGCGAAGCGGGCGCCATCGCGTCCCTCGCCGCGCACCTTGTGCTCGATGCTCGCCGACGGGACGATGAGCCGGTCCATTCGCGGCGTCAGCGCGGCGAGCAGCGCGGTGTCCTCCGGCGATCGAACCCGCGACGAGTGGACGGTGGCCATGATCACCGGCGTGCCGGCCGCCACCGCCGCCCGGGTGCCGATCACCTCGGCGCGATACATATGGGAATGCACGAGGTCGATCTCGTGGTGGCGCAGCCAGGCGGCGAGCTCGCGGACGGCGAGCGAGTCATCGGTCTCGTCGATCACGTCGACCGTGACGCCCAGCCCGCGCAGGCGCGAGACGGCGGAGCCGGCGGAGAGGGAGAGGGCACGGACGTCGTATCGGGCCCGGTCCAGGCGCAGCAGCAGCCCCGTGTACGACTCCTGGGCGCCGCCATTGCCGCCGGTGGCCAGCAGCTGGAGGATCCGGGGGCGCGGATGGCTCTTCGACCGATGGATGCGCCGATGGCGCGTGTAGGCCGCGCCGGCGATGGCGCCCTCGTGGTCGGGCACGGGCGAACGCTTGGGCCGATCTGGGTTCACCCGCTCGATGCTAGGCAGGGGCGCTCTGATCGTCAAAGCGGTGGGGCGGCCCGTTCCTTGCAGGAGCGCTCGGGACGAAAGGGAGGCCACCCGTGAACGATTTCCTACTCGTGATCCTGCTGCTCGCCGTCGTGGTGATCGCCGCCTACTTCTACCTGAAGCGACGCCAGCAGCACATCCACGTCGATCCGGCCGGCGGCTCCGTCGAGCACCGGCACCAGAAGAGCCCCACCGATCCTCTGACCGACCACGAGCACGACCTCGACACCCCGCCGCGCTGACGGCCCGCCCGGTCAGTGGCAGGAGGCTGAGCCGGCATCGGCCTCCGAGCCGTCGATGGTGAGGAAGCGCCACTCGTAGGAATCGGGATGGAGGGTGAGCTCGAGCACGCCGAAGGCGTCGTCGATCACAACCTCGCTGTTCGGCGCGACGCGCTCCGCGGCGTAATGACTCTTGCCGCCGGTGCCGGCCGTGAACTGGCGGATGCCGTCCGGATCGGCCTCGCCGGCCGGGTTCTGGGGTGCGAAGCGCTCGTACAGGTGGTCGTGGCCGACGAGGACCACATCGGCCGCGGCCGCGTGAAGCGCGTCCCACCACGGCGCGACGGGTGGATAGTCGCCGTGCGGTCCGGAGCTGAAGCGTGGGTGATGCATGTACGCCAGGGTGCACGGGACCGATGCGCGGGCGAGATCGTCCGCCAGCCACTCGTACTGCGCCGACCCGGGGGTGCATGGGATGAGCTCGCAGTTGGAGTTCAGCACCACGATGTGCCAGTCACCGATGCCGTAGGAATACCAGCCCTCCCCCGGGACGCCGGCGCCGTCGCCGAAGTAGCGGAAGTACGCCGCTCCGCCGTCGCCACTCAGGTCGTGGTTGCCGACCGCCGGCCTCGTGCGATCCAGGAACGGTCCCCATGCCGGGTCGTAGCATTCTGCGAAAGTCTCGTCGCGGCCCGCGGGATACACGTTGTCACCGAGCGTCGC
>DASVEH010000348.1:0-3425 GCA_036380655.1 Candidatus Limnocylindria bacterium
AGCTCCTCCCGAGAGCCGTGGCCCGAGACGTGGCAGTGCACCATCGGCTCGTAGTGGACCATCGCGCCCTCCTTGAAGAGGTTGTCGATCGTCTTTGCGACCGCCTCCTCGTTCCCCGGAATCGGGCTCGCCGAGACGATCACGGTGTCGCCCGGCTCGATGTTGATGTTGCGGTGGTCGCGGTTGCTCATCCGCGTCAGCCCGCTCATCGGCTCACCCTGTGACCCCGTCGTCATGACGACGAGCTGGTCGTGGTTGAGCCGCTGGAGCTGGTCCTTGCCCACGAGGGTTCCGTCCCGGCCGTCGAGATAGCCGCGCTCGAGGGCGATCGCGGTGTTCTGCTCCATGCTGCGGCCGATCGCCACCATCTTCCGCCCGTTGGCCCACGCCGCGTCGATCACCTGCTGAACGCGGCCGATGTTGCTGGCGAAGGTGGCCACGATGACCCGGCCCGGAGCCTCGCCGACCAGCCGATGGAGGCTCTCGCCGACGGTCGTCTCGGAGAGCGTGTAGCCCTCCTTCTCGGCGCGCGTTGAGTCGCTGAGGAGGAAATCCACCCCGCGGTTGCCGAGCTCGGCGATCAGGCCGAGGTCGGCACGCCGGCCGTCGGGCGGGGTGTGGTCGAACTTGAAGTCACCGGTGTGGACGATCGTGCCGAGCCGGGTGGTGATCGCGTAGCCGACGCCGTCGGGAATGGAGTGGTTGACCCGGAACGGGACGATCCGGAACGGCCCGACCGCGAATTCGAGCCCGGGCTCGACGACATGCAGCGGGGTCGACTCGAGCAGCTTGTGCTCGCGCAGCTTGCCCTGCACGAGGCCCTCGGTGAGCCGGGTGGCGTAGATCGGCGTGCCGGGGATCAGGGGCAGGACGTACGGGAGTGCGCCGGTGTGGTCCTCGTGGCCGTGGGTCAGGATGATGCCGCGCACCCGGTCGCGGTGCTCCGCGAGGTAGCTGGCATCGGGAATGACGAGATCGATCCCGAGCATCTCCGGCTCGGGGAAGGCGAGACCGCAGTCCACGACGAGGATCTCGTCGTCGATCTCGATGACTGTGATGTTCTTGCCGACCTCGCCCACCCCACCGAGCGGGATGATGCGCAGGGAATCGGACATGGGAGCTCCTAAAAGAGGGTCATCTGTTCGGCGTCGTCGCTGGCCGCTTCCCGACCCGGAGTCGGGGCCGCCACCATCTCTGCCTGGACCGATGCCGCACGCTCATCGGTGAGCGCGCGACGAGCATCCAGCAGCGCCGCCGGCAGGCCACGGATGTCGCGGAACAGCGTCTCGCGCAGCGAGGCCTGGTGCAGCGCCGCAGCAGGATGGTACATCGGGAAGACGTGCTGGCCGTCGTACGAGCGACGCAGGCGGCCGTGGATGGCGCCGATCCGGGCGCCGGGCAGGTACCGCTGCAGCGAGTGCCGCCCGAGCGTCACCACCACGGCAGGGTCGAGCGCCTGCTCCTGCGCGTCGAGGTACGGCGAGCAGGCGCTGACCTCGGCGGGCTCGGGATCGCGGTTGGCCGGCGGACGGCACTTCACGATGTTCGTGATGAACACGTCGTCGCGATGCCACCCGATGGCACCGAGCAGCTCCGCGAGGAGCTCTCCGGCCGGCCCCACGAAGGGGCGGCCGGTTCGATCCTCGCGCGCCCCGGGACCCTCGCCGACGAGGAGCACGTCGCTCACGACGTTGCCCTCGCCGGGAACGGCGCGGATGCGGCCCGCGGCGAGCGGGCATCGGGTGCAGCCGTGCACCGCCTCCGCGATGCGCGCCAGCGCCGCCGCGCCCCCGTCCGATTCGACCGCGCTGCCCATCGCGTGCGGCCGTCGCGGATCAGCTGCTCGTGCCGGCCTTGGCCATGTGCCGCTCCATCGCCGCGCGGCGGCTCAGGTTCACGCGGCCCATGCGATCGATCTCGGTCACGACCACCATCAGCTCATCGCCGATGCTGACCACGTCCTCGACGCGCGGCACCCGGTAGTCGGCGAGCTGGCTGATGTGCACCAGGCCCTCCTTGCCGGGCAGGATCTCGACGAACGCGCCGAAGTTCATGATCCGGGTCACCTTGCCGAGGTACTCCTTGCCGACTTCGACGTCCTTGGTCAGGCCCTCGATCCAGCTGATCGCCTTCTGGGCGGCTTCGCCGCTGGTGGCGGCGATCTGGATCGTGCCGTCGTCCTCGACGTTGATCTGGGTGCCGGTCTCGGCGGTGATCTGGCGGATCACCTTGCCACCCGCGCCGATGACGTCGCGGATCTTGTCGACCGGGATCTTGATCGTGGTGATCCGCGGCGCGTACTGGCTGAGCTCCTCACGGCTGGCGCTGATGACCTCGGTCATCTTGCCCAGGATGTGGAGCCGCGCGTCGCGCGCCTGGTTCAGCGCGTCCCGCATGATCTCGGTCGTGATCCCGGCGACCTTGATGTCCATCTGGAGGGCGGTGACGCCCTCGGCGGTACCGGTCACCTTGAAGTCCATGTCGCCGTAGGCGTCTTCCTTGCCGGTGATGTCGGTCAGGACGGCGTAGCGGCCGGTCTCCTTGTCGGTGATCAAGCCCATCGCCGCGCCGGCCACCGGCGCCTTGATCGGTACGCCGGCATCCATCAGCGCCAGGGTCGAACCACAGGTCGACGCCATCGAGGTCGAGCCGTTCGAGCTCACCACCTCGCTGACGACGCGAATCGCGTACGGGAACTCGCTCACGTCGGGCAGGACCGGGAGCAGCGCCCGCTCGGCGAGCGCGCCGTGGCCGATCTCGCGGCGGCCGGGGCCACGCATGAACCGCGCCTCGCCGACGGAGTACGGCGGCATGTTGTAGTGGTGCATGTAGCGCTTCTCGGTTTCCGGGGAGATCGTGTCCATGCGCTGCACGTCGCTCGACGGGCCGAGCGTCGCGATCGAGAGCGCCTGCGTCTGGCCGCGGGTGAATATGCCCGAGCCGTGGGTGCGCGGCAGGACGCCGACCTCCACGCTGATCGGGCGGATCGTCCTCGTGTCACGGCCGTCGATGCGAATGTCCTCGCTCAGCACGAGCTCGCGGACGGTCGCCTTGGTGAGCGCGTCCATCAGCGCCGATCCGATGCCGTGGCGGCGCCGGATGTCCTCCATGCGGTCGCCCTGCTCGGCGCGGTTGTAGCTCTCGCGAGCGCGGCGGACCTCGGCGGCGATGTCCTCGCGCAGCGCCTCGAGGCGCTCGGCAAGGCCCTGGGTGAAGTGGATGAACAGTTCGGCGGTGGCCTCCGCGTCGGGCATCGCGCGATGCGCCGCAGCGTGGTCCCGGCCGAAGACGAAGCGCACGAGCTCGGCCAGCTTCCAGGCGCCGGCATCCGGGTAGAGCTGGTAGCCCAGCTCCAGGGTGTCGAAGACGGCCTTCGGCTCCCACTTGACCTCGGGCGGCAGATGCCGGAGCACGAAGGGAAGGTC
>DASVEH010000349.1:0-6507 GCA_036380655.1 Candidatus Limnocylindria bacterium
GCGACGCTCCAGAACATGCGCGGGTAGCTCGCACCGTCCACCCGGGCCGCTTCGAACAGCTCGCGCGGGAGCCCCATGAAGAACTGGCGCAGCAGGAAGATGTAGAAGGGCGAGGCGAACAGGTTGCCGGCCCAGAGCGGGACGTGTGTGTTCGTCCACCCGAGGCCGTCCCAGATCAGGAACGTCGGAATCATCGTGACGGCGCCGGGCAGCATCATGCTCGCGAGGACGACGGCGAACAGCTGGCCACGGTACGGGAAGCGGAAGTACGCGAAGGCGAAGGCGACGAGCGCCGAGCTGATCGTCACTGTCACGGCGGCCAGGATCGAGACGTAGGTGCTGTTGAACGTCCAATCGGCCATGCGGGTCAGGGTGAACAGCTCCGGATAGTTCCCCCACACCACCGGATCGGGGATGAGCTCACCGTTGAAGACCTCGGCTCCGGGCTTGAGCGAGGCCGACAGCAGCCAGATGAAGGGATAGACGAAGAGGACGGTGAAGCCGATCAGGATGGCGATGAAGCCGATCCGCGAGGCGAGGTTCCCGATCGGCACCTTCGACTGCGTGGCGACCTCGGCGGGTCGGTCGATGCCGGGGACGAGGGATCGATCGGCGTGCGATTCGGTGGCCATCTGTCACTCTCCCTCGTAGTAGACGAAGCGCTTGCTGAGCCGGATCTGGACCAGGGTGATGATCAGGATCACGATGAAGAGGGCCCAGGCCAGCGCCGACGCGTAGCCCATCTCGAAGAACTCGAACGCGTTGCGGAACAGGTAGATGACGTAGAAGAGGGCCGCCCGCTCGGACCCGGCGCTCATGCCCTGCTGTGTCCCGTAGAACATCGTGTACACCTCGCTGAACAGCTGCAGCGAGGAGATCGTGTTGATGACGAGCACGAAGAAGAGCGCGCCGCTGATCATCGGCAGGGTGACGTTCACGAACTGCTTCCAGCGGCCCGCGCCGTCGATGCGGGCCGCCTCGTAGAGCTCGCTCGGCACGTTGCGCAGGGCGGCGAACAGGATGATGACCGTGCCACCGATGCTCCACAGCATCATGATCACGATCCCGTTCTTGACCCAGGCAGGATCGTTGAGCCAGCTCGGCCCGGAGAGGCCGACCGATCGCAGCGCCTGGTTGAGGATGCCGCTCTGCCCGTTGAGGATCAGCAGGAAGAGGGTGCCGACCGCCACCGACGGGGTCAGGTTCGGGAGATAGAAGGCCGTGCGGAAGAAGCCGGCCGACCGCCCGCCGACGCCGTTGAGCATCGTGGCCAGGAAGACGCCGAGCGCCATGCTGAGCGGCACGTAGAGGATGGTGAAGTAGACCGTGTTGAAGAGGGAGAGGGAGACTCGCGGATCGCCCACCAATTCGACGTAGTTCTGGAGACCGATGAAGTTGCCGACGTCGCTGAGAGGGTCATAGTCGGTGAAGCTGAGCCAGAGGCTCCAGCCCATCGGAATGAGCGTGAAGACGATCAGGCCGACGATCCACGGGCTCAGGAAGAGCAGAACCCACGGGATGACCTGCCTGTCGGCGGCCGTCCAGCGACCCTGCTTCGGTCGCTGGACGGCGGTTGGGGCGCTCATCGGCCCACTCTAACGTTGGGTGCCGCTCGGAGGTCTACGGAGCCGCCGCGTCGAGGGCGGCCTGGGCCTCTTCCTGCGCGGCCTGGAGGGCTTCCTCCGGGGTGGCCGCGCCGGTCAGGGCCTGGTCGACCGCGTCGAGCACGATCTGCCTGAACTCCTCGGCAGCCGGTGAGTTCGGAATCGCATACGCGTGCTCCTGCGCCTCGAGCACGGCCTCGACGGCCGCTTCGAAGGTCGGAGTCTCCGACAGGTCGACCATCTCACCGAAGATGATCGCGTCGGCCTCCGAGTTGCCGGAGTAGACGCCGGTGAAGGGAAGTCCCTCCTCCTCACGCTGTGCCTGGCGAACCTCGGCGGCGGCAACCCATGCGTCGGTGGAGACCATCGACGTGATGAAGGCGCATGCGCCCTCGGGATTGTCGGTCCCTTCGACGATCGCCCAGCCCTGACCGTCCTGGAAGGTGATCGGCTCACCCTCGCGGGTCAGGAAGGGGCTCACCGTCAGCTCCGTGTCCGGCGAGTTCTCGGCCGCCACGTTGAGGTACCACTGCTGCATCGGGAACGCAGCCTCGGTCCCGAGATCGAACTGGTTCGGCGATCCGAAGAAGTCGCCGTTGAGCTCGACGCTGTTGCGGAAGTCGAGGAACTCGGAGACGGTGCCGTGTGCGTCGATGATGCCCTTGGTGAACTCCAGGGCCTCGATCGCCTCGGGTGAGTCGAGCTGGGCCGTGAGGCCATCGTCGCTCAGCAGCTGTCCGCCGTTGGCATACACCCACAGGTTGAAGAACGAGTAGTCACCGGCGACCTTCGGGTCGATCCCGATCTCCTCGAGATCGGCGCCCTGGCCGGAAAGCAGCTGCTCGTTGGCCTCGGCGATGGCATCCCAATCGCTCCAGTCGAGGTTCGGATCGACGTTGTCCTCCTCGAACTCGGCCGTGGCCGCCATCCAGACGGCGGTGTCGAAGAAGTCCGGCAGCCCGTACAGCGTGCCGTCCTGGGTCAGCTGCTGCATCGCCGCTTCGCGGTAGATGGACGTGTCGACCCCTGCCTGGGCCACGCAATCGTCAATCGGCGCCAGCCGACCGGAGGCGATGTAGGTGCCGATGTCATTGCGGCCGATGCGAACCACGTCCGGAGGATCGTCGCTCTGGAGCGCGGTGAGGAAGCCCGCCGCCTCGAAGCCACCCTCGCTGAAGGTGGGCGCGAGATCCGGGTACAGCTCCTGCGTGTGCTCGACGCGCGTACGCGCAACCACGTCGTCGGTGCTGTCATAGCTGAAGCCGAAGACGAAGATGTCGCCGGACGCTTCGAGCCCGCCGGCATCACCCGACGGGGCGGGCGCGCCCGATCCGGCGCTCGCCGCTGCCGACGGCTCCGAGCCCGTCGTCTCATCGGGTGAGTCATCCGCACCGGGACCGCATGCTGCGAGCAGCAGCGCCAGGGCGGCCGAGAGGGGAACCAATCTACGAATCATCCGTGCACGAGCCTCCACCACATCAATGCTGGGGTGCCCCCTGCGCGCCGCCGCCGAGGGCAGGCCCACCGACAGCGTACGGCGCAGGGGATCGTTAGCGCTACTACCATTCTCGCCGATCGCCAGCCCGGAGTTGCACAGAAGGTGCCAGAAGCGATGCCCGATCCGGTACACCGCTCGGGCGCCCCCGACCAGGCCGACGTGGCCGTCTACGGAGCCACGGCGGGCGGGGTCATGGCCGCCATCGGCGCCGCGGAGGAGGGGGCGCACACGATCCTCGTTTCCGCCAACGCCCACGTCGGCGGCATGGTGAGCGGCGGCCTCGGCAAGACCGACATCGAGCGCCAGGAACGGATCATCGGTGGGCTTGCGGCCCGATTCTTCGCCCTCGTCGGAGCGCATTACGGCGAGGCGGCCGCCTATCGGTTCGAGCCCTCCGTCGCCGAACGGACGCTGCGCGGCATGCTCGCGGCCGCAGGCGTTGCGGTGGTCCAAGACGCTCCCCTGGCCGACGTCCACGCGACCGGCGGGCGAATCGACGCCATCTCGCTGCATGGGCACGATCCGATCGCGGCCGGCGTGCTGATCGACGCGTCGTACGAGGGTGATCTGCTCCGCGCCGCCGGCGTCAGCCACGCGATCGGCCGCGAAGGGAGGGTCCGCTACGGTGAGCGGCTCGCCGGCCGAGTCGAGCTGCTGCCCAACCCGCACCAGTTCCGGCGCGGAATCTCCGCATTCGACCGAGCGGGTGAGCTCCTTCCGGGCGTTCGGCCCTATGACCAGCTGGTCCCGACCGGGGCCGGCGATGGCCTGATCCAGTCGTACTGCTATCGCGTCTGCCTCACCGATGACCCCGCGCGCCGCATTCCCTTCGGGCCGCCGCCGGGCTACGACCCGCAGCGCTACGCAATTCTCGAGCGCTACCTGGCTGCGCTCGGCGACGAGGCGACGATGCCCGACGTGCTCGGCATCGGCCGCACGCGCAACGGCAAGACCGACGTGAACTCCGGCGGCCCGGTGTCGACCAACCTGCTCGGGGCGTCCCAGGGGTATCCGACCGCAGCGCCCGATGAGCGAGCCCGCATCGCCGACGACCACCGCACATGGGCGCAGGGGCTGCTCTACCTGCTCTCGACCGATGCCGCCGTGCCGTCGCGCATCCGTGACGAGCTCGGCGCGTTCGGCCTGCCGGACGACGAGTTCACCGACACCGGTCACTGGCCGCATCAGCTCTACGTCCGCGAGGCGGCCCGCATGCTCGGCGAGCACGTCCTGACCGAGCACGACCTGCGAAGCAATGGTTCGGTCCCCGACGCGATCGGGATGGGCGGCTACAACGTCGACGTCCGGGAGGTCCAGTGGGTGGCGGCCCCGATCTATCGGTTCCCGGAGGTCCATCCGGAGGTGATGGTCGAGGGCTACCTGTCCGTCCCGGTCGAGCCGTATTCGATCCCGTACCGGTCGCTCCTGCCCCGTCGCGACGAGTGCGCCAACCTGCTGGTGCCGGTCTGCATCTCGGCGAGCCACGTCGCCTTCAGCTCCTTCCGCATGGAGCCGCAGTACATGATCGCCGGCGAGTCGGCGGGCGTCGCGGCCGCGATGGCCGCCCGCGCCGGGGTCGGGCCGCACGACGTCGACACCGACGGGCTCGTCAGCCGCCTCCGCGCTCGCGGCCAGGTGCTCACCGCCGCGGACGTCGGCGCCAGCGCAGGGTGATGCCAGCCCGGTGGCCTCTCGGGTCGACAGGCGTCGCCCACCGGTCCGAGAGCGATCTCACCTGTCATCCGCGGCGGACTGGGAGCCGACCAGCGCGGAGAGGTCCGCCGCCAATGCGCGATTCGAGAATCGCGGAAGCCGTTCGAGGGCGACCTCGAGGGCGGCGGGCTCGGGCCGTTCCCACCCCTGCCGGATGGCCGACCGGTCGAACGCGGCCGCGATGGTGCGCAGCGCGACGGCATCCTCCCCCGCCGCCCGGAGCGTGGCGCGCTCGAAGGCCGCCTCGGGGTCGTAGCCGGCCGGGTCCTGAAGGTAGTCCGCCCACGTGGCCAGGGGCACGAGACCGGCCTCCGGCTGGAGAGCCGCGTTCACCAGGATGCCGCGCGTCACGCCGGCCAGCTCCGGATCGCGGTCGCGGATCGGCCCGATGTGCAGCTCGCGCGTCATTCCGGCGTCGTTGACGGGATAGTTGTCCCAGATCAGCGGCGGCCGGCGCAGGACGCGACCGATCTCGACCGCCTCCGAGGCCGTGATGCGCGACGAGCACACCTCGGCCCCGGTCCAGCACAGGTCGACCTCGGGGGGCAGCAGGGCCCCCAGCCGCTCGAGGTACGGCGAGCCGCCGCCTGCGTAGTCGGTCGGGCAGAACGCCAGCGGCACGCCACCGTCGAGCACGCCGAGCGCGTGCTCCACCAGCCAGGCGTGTGCATCCTCGAGCCGCGCGAAGCGGCCGGCCGTCCCCTCCTCCAGCGTCGGCGGGATGTCATCGGCCAGCAGGAGGATGCGCTCGGCCCCCATCTCGACGGCGGCGCTCAGCTTGTCGGCCAGCCGGCCGGCATCGGCCGCATCGGCGTACGAGAAGCCGACCGGGCGCATCCCGAACCACGGTGCCAATCCGAGGCCGCGGCAGCGCTCGGCGAAGGCGGTCAGGCGCTCGACCTGGTCGGGCGGGTATGGCTGCCGCCAGCCGGCGTTCTGAAGCCGATCCTCCTTGGGCGCGTAGACGTAGGTGTCGAACCCGAGCTCGGCCGCATGGTCGGCGACCCGTTCGCGCTCGGCCCAGGTCCAGAGCCGGTCGTAGAACCCCTCGAGCAGCCCGCGGATCGCGAAGCTCACTCGAACGAAAACCCTACGGTGACCAGCTGCCACGGCCCGACCTCGACCTCCGCCCACCCGTCGAGCAGGCGGATCGGCTCCGGGTCGCTCGGCTCCTCGCCCAGGCTCAGCCGCCGCACCGCTGACGGCGAGCGGAATGGCCGCAGTCGCGCGTGGGACGGCGCGGAGCCCATGTTGAGGACTCGCACGACGAGATCCTCGTGCTCGTCGGCGCCCTTGACCGCCGTCACCTCGACCGGGCCGTCGACCTCGAGGAGGCTCGCGGCCGACGGCAGGAGGTCGGATCGTTCCGGGTTCGAGCGCCGGCCGGGATCACTGAGCGGGCGCGCGCCGGGCAGCTCGACCGCGGCCAGCTCGGCGTCGAAGGCATGCGCCGCGCGGTGCGCCGACGCATCGGCCCAGCTGCCGGCGTGCGGAATGATGCTGTACTCGGCCACGACGGGCCCGAGCATCTGCGCCTCCGGCGTCGGCATGAGCGGACCGGCTCCCTCGATCCTGCTCAGGAGATCCCCCCGGCTGAGATAGCCGACCGCGCGAAGCAGGGTGACCGCGATGCTGCCCGTGCCGTCGTCGAGCACCGATGCCTCGGGCAGCCCCCGGTTGGCGATCGTCAGC
>DASVEH010000350.1:0-2039 GCA_036380655.1 Candidatus Limnocylindria bacterium
CGGACGAGCGTGAGGGCGACCTGACCCCGGCGGAGGGCGGCGGGCCACCGATCGGCACCGCCTGGACGCTCCAGGTTGACGACGAGGACGGCTGGTCTGCCGACCTGGAGCACGCCGCGCCACTGCCCCGTGTCGGCGAGCGGATTGAGTTCATCGCCGAGGACGGACGCCGCGCCTTCTACCGGGTGACGGCCATTACGCACACCCTCCAGACGTCGGCCAGCGAGCGGCCGCCGGTGCGAGCCGAGGAGTCCAGCCCGAACGCGATCGTCACCGACGGCGCGCGTCTCAGTCCGCCACGAACGCTGCGCGCCGGCCTCCCCCGCGTCGTGGTCACTCCGGCCGAGCAGCAGGACTAGGCCGCCGGCGCCTGGCTCCAGGGGCGGGCGTGCGCGTCGACGATGGCGGCGAGCTCGCGCAGTCGCGGCACGGAGCGCTCGCGCAGCGCCGGCTCGGGATCCGCGCCGATGGCGTCGCGCCAGATGGCACGCCCTGCCAGGAAGCCGGACGCTCCACCCTTCGAGGCTGCGCGGACGGCCTGCGGAAAGTCCTGGATCGAGACGCCCGACGAGAGCACCACCCACGGACAGGGCAGCACCTCGGTCATCTCGCGGCAGCGCTCGACGACCCGCTCCTCCGGGGCCAGCCCGTTGAACGGCACCTGCGCCTTGTAGAGGTCGGGCCGATGCGCGCCGAGCTCGCGGGTGGCTTCGAGCAACGCGTCCTCGCGCTCGCTCCAGTCGGTCTCACCGACGCCGGCAGGCGGCCGCACGACGCCCTCGACGATGCCGGCCAGGCCCGCCGAGCGAGCGAGCTCGAGGAACTCCGTCACCAGCTCGGCGCGCGCGGTGGCGTCGCGATCGGGGCGCCAGATCACCAGCAGCTTGGCGGCCACGGCGCCGCTATTTGCGGCATCGGCCATGTCGAGATCACGGTCGAGCGCCGTGTCGTCGACCGCCCCGCCGAGCGGCTGCACGAGCTCGTCGGCCGCCACGATCAGGCCGCAGGAGGGCGCCAGCGCACCCCCGCCGACGATCGGCTCCAGCCCTTCGGGACGGTCGATCAGCATCCCCGACGCATATGGGGAGAGGATTTCGGCCACCGCCATCTTGAAGGCGACGCGCCGAGACAGCTCGATCGGCTCGGAAAGCCGTTCGGCGAACATGGCGCGCAGCGACTCGCGCTGGTCCATCGCCACCATGGCGAACGTTCCCGATGGCCGAGCGATGCGGGCAAGCCCGGGATGATGTGGGGATCTCATCGGCTGCCCTCCAGCACGATCCCTTCCACCAGTGGCGCTCCCGCCAGGGCGGCGTCGAGCTCCGTGGCATTCGGGATGGCGGATCGAGCGTCGATGCTGCGACAGCTGAGCGCCGCAGCGGCATTCGCGCGTCGGAGGGCGTCCGCGAGTGGGTGGCCGCCCGCCAGTGACGCCACCAGTGCCCCATGGAAGACGTCGCCTGCGCCGAGGGTCGAGGCGACCGCCACTGGGTGCGCGGCGATGCGCCAGGCGCCCGTGGCATCGGCGGCCATGGCGCCTCCTCCGGCCAGGGTGACCGCCACGCGGCGCGCTCCCTCGTCGAGCGCGGCACGCACCGCATCGATCGGTTCACGGCCCGGATAGCGAGCCTCGAGCGCCGCGCGAGTCGGGGCGTAGAGAGCGAGCCCGTCGAGCTCCAGGCCGTCGACCGGGTTGCCGGCGTCCACCGACAGGCGCCCGCGCTCCACGTCGACGGCAAGGGAGTACCCGACGTGGTCGACGTGGACCCATGCCGCCGTCGCGCACAGCTCTCGCGCGCGAGCCCCGAGCGGACCGGGCGCGGCGCCGGGCGCATGGACGATGGTGCGCGTCACCGTCGCGCGGTCGACGAGGACCAGGCTCTCGGCGGTGCGCCCGGGCACCACGTCCAGGTGCGCGCAATCGACGCCCGCCGCCGTCAGCTCGGCCCGCAGCGCCTGCCCCGGCTCGTCGTCACCGACCGCCGCCACCAGGGCGACCGATGCGCCGAGCGCCGCGATCGCCACCGCCGCCGTCGCCG
>DASVEH010000351.1:0-7450 GCA_036380655.1 Candidatus Limnocylindria bacterium
GCGAGCACGCGGCCCTCCAGGTCGAGGCGGCCGGCCCCATCGGGCGCCGTCGCCGGTGGCGCCGCCGCCTCCTGCGGATCGTCGGCGCCATCGTGGTGCTGGTCATGGCCTACCTGGCGCTGACCTTCATCCAGGTCTGGCGGGCGTCGAGCGAGGACGGGGCCCAGCCCGCCGACGCCATCGTCGTGCTGGGTGCGGCGCAGTACGACGGCCGGCCCTCGCCGGTGCTGGAGGCCCGTCTGCAGCGGGCGCTCGAGCTCTACGAGATGGACCTGGCGCCCGTGATCGTGGTGACCGGCGGTCGCCAGGACGGCGACACGTTCACCGAGGCCACGGCGGGCTACAACTGGCTGCGGGCCGAGGGCGTGCCCGACGAGGCCATCGAGAAGGAGGTGCAGGGGCGGAGCACCTACGAGTCCCTCGCCGCCACCGCTCGCTTCCTGCGCGACGACGACGTGATGGAGGTCGTCCTCGTCACCGACGGCTACCACGCCCTGCGGGTGTCGGGCATCGCCCGGGAGGTCGGTCTGACCCCGCACGTGTCGGGCGTCGACATGGACGGACCGACCATCGCCCAGCTCTCGCGGGAGACCGGGGCGGTGGCCCTGGGCCGGATCATCGGCTACCGGCGACTGACCAACCTGGTCGACTGATCGCGCCCCAACCGGTGTGCGTCGATCGGAGGGGCTCGGGTAAGGTGACCGCTCCACCTTTCGGGGGTGGTGTAATCGGTAACACAGCTGGTTCTGGTCCAGTCGTTGGGGGTTCGAGTCCTCCCCCCCGAGCGGAGTCGTGGCTCGCCACGATCGCCCCATAGGCTGTCGCCCCGGCGTCAGCCGCACATCGGCCCCCATCGTCTAGCGGCCTAGGACACCACCCTCTCAAGGTGGCGGCACGGGTTCGAATCCCGTTGGGGGTGCTCAGCACCAAGCCCCTGGAAGGAAGGCAGAAACGCCCTCCGACCAGGGGCTTCGTCGTTCTCGGACTTGGACATCGCCGTCCATCCTGTGTCGCTCCGTCGCGTCCCGATCGGTCCCGTAGCGCGCCATTTGTGCCCGATTTGTGCCCGCCTGGCGGACTCCACCGAAGAATCTCGATGGACCGTGGATCGCGGCCGCAGGTCCCGCGATCGTGGGAACACATGTATCTAAGAGGTCGTGCCGGGCCAACGGACGTGGCGGCGCCCCCCGATCTTCACGCATACCTCGCCGTGGCCACGGGTGAACCGGGTGGGCTAACTCGACGTGTACCAGGAACCGTCACATGTGTCACCGCATTCTGCGGTAGCGATTGGAATTATGCGGCGTTCACAGGCTGACCTCCGGCTGGTCACGGTCGATTGTGAAATGACGGCACTCACCTCCGAAGAACTCGTGGAACAGCTCGGTGAACTCTGTCGTCATCGACGCGATGACGGCATCGTTCGTCCCTCGAAATCCCTCCGTGAGGAAGTACCCATTCCGCGTCGACGGGGTGAGCTTGGTCTTCTCACATTGACGGTGGTTCAAGGAGATCGTCGACACCTCAGAGCCGTCACGCCCGTGACGTCCCCCTTCCGGACCGGTCGGGGTCCATCGGAGCCGATCGGCGTCCAGGGTTCGTCACCACTGGCGTAGGCGAGCTCGAAGAAGTCGTCCACCTCGTCCAGGTCCTCGCCCCCGAAGGGCACGAGGTGGCGGACGCTGAAGGCGTTGTACAGGTTGACGGCGGGATTGATTTCGGGGAGCTCACCACCTCGGAGCACCCGATCACACAACGCGAAGTGACTGGGCTTCACGCGCTTCGGATTGGAGCCGAACTGCCGGAACGCCTCGAAGTACTCGCTGACGAGTGGATCGGCTGCGAGTTCCTCCTGAAGGCCAATCACCGCACGGCCCTCAACATCAGGCCACCCGGCGGTGACCTCAACGAGTGCATGCGGGCAGGAGAGGACTGGCCCGGGCGGCTCGAGGCGGCGATCGCCGACGCACGGCGTTCGGAGGTGATCGGTCGCAGTCTCGCCGGCTGAGGTCAGGTCACGCCGCGCCGCAGAGGTGAGGACTGCTCGCCAGCGTGCATGATCCGACGGAAGAGGGGTGCGAAGGCCCTGGGTCGTCGAGGGATGCGACAGACGCCGCGATGTTCTCGGCAGGGCTGACGTCCGACCCAGTCTGCGAGGTGGGCGCGTAGTGATGCGCAGGCATGGCGCGGGCCGGCGGGACGAGACCCTCCAAGCCTCGTGGGCCAGTCCGCCGCAGGCCTCGTAGCAGTCCGTCAGTCAGTTCAGGGGCTCTGGCGTGCCGAGTCGTGTTGTTCGCAGAGCTGGGCCAGCGCGCTGACCGTCAGACCTGGCAGCGAATCACCGTCGCGGAAGCTGCTGTCCACGACCGTCTCGACGAGGTCCGCCAGCTCGACGCTGGAGAGAGAGTCTAGTTCGAGGTCTCCGAGCGACGCGGTTGGATCGTGATGGCCGTCGGGACCGATGACCTCCTCGAGCCGTTGCAGTAAGGACCCTTCGATCCGTTGCGACCATCGGGCCCATTGCTCGCGGTAGATGGCGAGGAGGAGCTGGTCCCAGTGCCGTCCGTCGTGCCATTCGTGAGCCCGCTTGCGCCCTTCCACCGACGCGATCGGACCGATCGCAGAGCTGAACTGCGAGATGTTGAACTCGAGGACCTCGCCGTAGAGCTTGCGGAAGGGGAACGTCGAGAAGAGGTAATCGAAGAACTGCTCGACGGCATCGACCGATCGACCGTCCGATCGGGCGGTGTCTGCGAACACGAACGCGATGTGAGCGTGTCCGTTGCGGAAGTCCGCCCCGAAGCATGCGAGCACTCCAAGCTTCTCGTTGCTCACGAGGTCGACGGCGATCACCTGGTGGAGAACGCCCATCCACATCCGGCGGTGGAAGTCCTCCGGGGAGCCGGACACTCCACGGTGGCGGTAGCGGATGCCGGCCTCGCCGCTGAGCTCGAGGGCTCGCACGAACTCCATGTCGGACTCGACGACGGGTCGCAGCCCCGTTCGACGGGACCTGGTCGGGCCGTCAGCCCCCACTGGGCAATTGGACGGCTGCGTCGTCCACGCGCCGGTCGAACTCGTCGACGCTGACCGTCTCGACATCGGCACCGTCGGCCGTCAACGAGACCACGATGGCGCCTGTCTCCTTCCACTCCGATGGCGCGACCTCCGCCATCGTCTCCCAGACGCCGGCCTCCTCCTCTTCGTTGCCGATCTGGAGCGCCCAGGTGTCTCGGGCGGCGTGAGCACGACGTAGCCGTCCGAGAACCCGGCGGACAGGTCGACCTGGAGACTGATCCCGAGGTCGGTCTGAAGCCGGAACACGGTGCCGGGAGGCCAGTCGCTGTCGTTGGCGACGAAGATCCGACTCTCTGCCAGCCCCTCGAGCACCTCGGGCGGGGTGAACTCCGGGTCCAGGGACCTCTCATCGATCGGTGCTCGTTCCCAGGCCAGCTCGGGGTCGTTTCGAGCCTCCACCTCAGCGGCCAGCCGACCGAGGATTGACTCGGGATCCTGCTCTCCGGCCAGGTTCTCGCCCGACGTTTTGAGCTCTGTCAGCAACGCCATGAGGAAGTCGAAGTCGGACACGCCCGGTTCGCTGGCGACTTGATGGGCCTCCGAGAGCTCCCCCTCGATCGCGTCCGCAAAGGGGCCCTGGAACTCGACGGTCTCGCCGTCTTCCGAGCTGAAGGCGGCGACGATGTTGAGGTTCGGAAGTGGCGAGCCATCCGGTGCCGCGGCGTCCTCCTGAGCGCCGAGCAGGAGGTAGATGTCGCTCTGTCGCTCCTCGACCACCGACGGATGTCGTTCCACCCCCATGGACTCGAAGGCGACGACACTCGAGTCAGCGCTCGGGAGGCGAAGCTCTTCGGGAACGTTCTGACGATCAGGACCGGTGGAGATGTCAAAGGTGAGGTAGGGGATCGTGCCACTGGGCGAGGTCGTCTCCCCGGAGAAGGCGACTTCGTCGGCGAAGGCGACGAAGTCGGAGCGGAGCGCGAAGATCCAGGTCTCGCGCGATCCCTCCTCATATCCCGTCCGCCAATCTGGGTTGGCCTCCGGTACAGCCGACTCGGAGGCGGCGGCGCCGCACGCGGCCGTCAGAAGCATCGCGGCGACGCCCGCCGCGGCTCGAGCTTTCGATCTCGCCATCACCCGTCACTCCCATGGAGCGCAACTTCGTCCAGCCACAGCGGCCCGTTCGTGTCCTTGTAGACCGTCAGGCGAATGTCGGCAGCGTCCCACGTGCTCGGGGGGATCCATTCGCGGCCGGGTACCGAAGCGCCGAACCTTTGGCAGTGCACCCAGTCGTCTTGCGTCGGGCACCCCCCCAGCGGTGTCCGGAAGGTGAGTGTGCCGACGACCGAAGGCGTGTTGAGGTCGAAGTTCGAGAAGTACCCGCAGTCGTCCGGGTCCTGATTCGGGTAGTCGATTTGGCGCGAGGAGATGCGCGTGCTCATCGTCCCCGTCGTGTCAGTGTTCCCATCCTTGTACCCGACCGCCGTGCCATAGCTTTCGGCGAGATCGGTGTTCCTCGTCGTCTGGTACACGTAGAACGAATCGTGGCCGCTCTGCGCATGGAGCTCCGCGAAGTGATCCCCTCGAAAGGCGTCGCCAGTCACGAGGGACATGTCCACACCACTGCTGTTCCACCAGTTGAGCGTAAACCTCTCGAAGCTCACATCGGTGTTGTTGGTGGTCCGGGTCCACTCGTCCCGCATGTGGCCCAGCTGTGCGAAGTCGTCTGGACCGAGCTCCGGCGTGTTGAGGGGCCGGCAGGTCGACATCACGGGTGGGTCCGTCGTTCCGATGTTGTCGCCGTCGCCCGTGTGCTCCATCCCGATGAGGTGACCAAACTCATGGGCGCCGACCTGGCGGGTGTCGTCGCCAGCGGCGACGTCGTCATCGAGCCACACCAGCACAGTAGTGCAGTTCGCCCTGCCCCCCGTGTTGCCGCCGAGCTCCTCCCGGAAGCCGTCCACCCTCCCGGGCCCCCCGTCCACGACCTCGACCCAGGGATCGCCGTCGCGATCGCGCACGAAGTTCCAGCGTCGCCCCCCATCGGCGAAGTTCGTGGCGTGCGTGACCCAGTTGCTGCCGACCGGATTGAAGTCGAACGATGTCAGGCAGGCGTCGTCGAACCCGGTGTAGAAGGCGGCCGAAGGCTGCTGAGGCCAGATCGCGGTTCCCGCGGCGCCAAGCCCGAGACCAGCCATCGACCTGAGCAGCGCACGACGTCGACGACGACTCAGAGTCCTTATCGACACGTGCCCCTCCAAGAGTGAATGTCAATCGGACAACACCAGCGGTGCGCGGTGCCCTCCGTCGGTGAACTCTCGGTCCGCCGAATTGCAGCAGATGCTAACGGGCTCGCGTTGGCGAACTCAATGGCCCGTTCTCGATATTCGGGTTCGTAGTCGACCTGATGGGCTTGGCGTACTGACGGCGCGGCATGGCTTCCTCTCCGGGCCTCTAGGCCTCGGCGGGTGGAGGAAGCTCTCATGCGTCTGGTAGACGCCCTGCGGGCGACGAGCAGGAATGTGCCCGGATTGTGCCCACGGGGCACCGAACGGTCAACCAGCCGGTGCGCCGACAGGCGATCTGACCTGGGACTAGAGGGACGCGGCCGATGCACTCAGCCGCCTAGGGTGCGGCAATGGTTGACAGCCACGGCGACTGCGTCCTGAGCGCCGACGGTCTCGTCCGCAGCTATGGCGCGCACGAGGTCCTGCGGGGCGTCGACCTACGGGTCTACGAGGGTCAGATCGTGGCGCTACTCGGACCAAACGGGGCCGGCAAGACCACGACACTTGAGTTACTTGAAGGGCACCAGACGCCCGATGCCGGAGAAGTGAGCGTCTTCGGGCTTCGTCCGGACCTCCGGAATCATGCCCATTGTGCGAACATCGGGATCTTGTTGCAGGACACCGGGTTCGACCCCTTCCTTCGTCTTGGCGAGGCGCTCAAACAGCGGGCACGGTTCTACCCCGACCCCCTTGACGAGACGGACTGTCTTGACCTTGTGGGGCTCGGCTCGTGCGTCAAGCGCTTCCCCACGACGCTGTCCGGCGGGGAGCTGCGGCGATTCGACCTCGCGCTCGCACTCGTTGGTCAACCGCGGATGCTGTTCCTCGATGAGCCAACGACCGGGTTCGACCCGCGCGCTCGTCAGCAGACCTGGGAACTTCTGGAACGCTTGAAGCGAGAGGGCATCACCATGCTGCTCACGACGCACTACCTCGAAGAGGCTGAGGCTCTCGCTGACTGGGCGTATGTCTTGCAAGGAGGGAAGATCAGCCATTCGGCCGCGCCCGATGAGCTCAACGCGGATGGGCAGGTCACTGTCAGGGTTCGCTGGGATCGTCCGGTGGACGCAGATCTGCTCGACATGGCCGCGGTCAGCACGGACGGGTGGGTCCTCATCAGGACGAACGACGTCAGCTCAACGATCGGCCAGCTGCTCCGCTGGACCGAGGGCGCTGAGGCGGAGATCCTCTCGCTCGAGGCCCATCCCGACAGCCTCGTGGAGAGATACTTGGCCGTGGTGGCCGACTCGTGATCGCGACGTTCGTGCGGCAGGTGATCGATGAGCAACGGGCCTTCTGGCGCAACCGCGCCGGATCGCTCTTCGCGTGTGCCTTCCCCTTGGTGATGCTGGCCATCTTCGGAAAGGCTCTTGAAGGCATCGCGGTCGGAGAGGCCAACCTCGATGTGGCCGACTATGTGGTCCCTGGCTTGGCGACCTTCGCCATCATGTCTACGTCGTTCTTCCACGTGGCGGGGATCACGATCGTGCATCGCGATTCAGGACACTTGCGGCGGATTCGTGCGACGCCGCGGGGCTCGGCCTTCACGATCGCCGGCCTGGTGGGTTCGGCGTGTCTCACGGTCTCGGTGATCGTGCCTCTCATCCTCCTCGAGGGGGCATGGCTGTTCGGAACAAGGACGCCGAGCAGTTGGCTCGGATTTCTCCTCGTCGTCGCCGTGGCCGTCCCATCGCTGTGCGCGTGCGGTTTCGCCTTGACCTCTTGCATGCCGAACACGATCGCGGCACAGGCACTCCTCACCGGCATCTTCTATCCGGTCGCGTTCCTGTCCGGAACGTTTCTTCCGATGGACAACCTGGGTTGGGCCGGCGACGCCATGAAGGCTCTGCCCACGACGGCGCTCGTCTCGACGGTCATCGCTCAGTTCGACCCGACTCGGCCGGCGTCGCTCGGTGCCGGACTCGCGGTGATCGCGGCGTGGGGAGTCGCCATGTCGCTCGTTGCGTTCCGCTGGTTCCGCTGGGAGCCAAGGGCAGTCGCCTGATTCGGCTTGGGTGCCTCCGGGCCCTGTAGGCCTCACGGTTCGAGGAAGCTCTCATGCGTCAGGACGACGCCCTGCGAGCGACGAGCAGGAAGGTGCCCGGATTGTGCCGATACGGCCTCAGCGGGTCAGCCGCCGACCT
>DASVEH010000352.1:0-9064 GCA_036380655.1 Candidatus Limnocylindria bacterium
GTACGCCGCCGGGCCGACGCGCTGGAGGAGGCGGCCAGGCGGCTGGAAGAGGCGCTGGTCGCGTCCGAGCAACAGCGCTCGGACGCCGCCGACGAGGCCCGCCTGCTGCTCGCCGACGCCGCCGACCAGGCGGCGATGGTCGTGACCTCAGGCTCGACGAACGCCGACGAGCTGCTGGCTCGCGCGCAGCGGGAGGCCGAGACTCTGCGGGATGTCGCGACCGCCGATGCCGAGTCGACCCGCGCCCAGGCGCGCGACGTCCGCGAGCGGGCCCACCAGGATGTCGAGGCCATCCTGGCGGAGGCCCGTGAGGACGCGACGCGGCGCCGGGCCGAGGCGGAGGAGGAGGCCGGGCGTCGGCTGGCCGAGGTCGCCGCCGAGGTCGAGCGGACGGTGGCCGAGGCCCACCAGGAGGCCGAAACCGTCCTGGCGGAAGCCGCCGAGCAAGCCCGGGCGACGCGGGCCGGAGCGGACGAGGACGCCGACAGGACGCGCGCGGAGGTGTCCGGCCTGGCTGGCGCGGCGACGGCGGAGGCCGAAGGCATCCGCCAGGACGCTCGGGCCGAGGCCGACGCGGTGCTCGCCGAGGCGGCCGAGCAGACGGCGTGGGCCAAGCGCACCGTCGACGACCTGCTCGCCGCCGCCAACAGCGATGCCGAACGCATCCGCACCGAGGCGCACGCCGACGCTGCGCGGACGGTCGCCGACCTGCGCGGACAGGCCGAGGACCTGCTCGCCAGCAGCCGGGAGACCGCGAAGCAGCGGCTGGCGGAGGCCGAAGCCCGCGCCGAGGCGGTCCAGGCCGAGGCACTCCAGGCGCTGGCGCAGGCCCAGGCCGAGGCCGAGCGCCGGCTGTCCGACGCCAGCCACCGGGCCACCCGCAGCGTCGAGGAGGCCACCAGCCGGGTCGAGGCGGTCGAGTCGCGGGCCGGCCGCCGCGAGGCGGAGGCCGAGGCCAACGCCAAGGCTCTGCGCGAGCGCGTCGCCGCCCAGGTGGCCACCGCCCAGCGCGAGGCGGAGGAGGCACGCCGCACGGCCCGGGCGGAGGCTGTCCAGATCGTGGGCGATGCCCGCACCGAGGCCGACGAGCTGCGCCGCCAAGCCCACCAGATCCTGCACGACGCCCGCGAGGAGGTGGCCGCCCTCGCGACACGCCGGGACGAGATCGCCTCCGAGCTGAGCCGATTGTCCGGCGTGATAGACGCCCTCTCGGTCTCCCACGCGGACGTGCCAAGATGACCCGGTTGTCTCCTCTGCGACGAAGGACTCCCTGATGACCAACACCCCCACCGGCCGCGAGACCTTCGAGGTCGTACGGCGCGGTTACGAGCCCCAGCAGGTCGACCGCAGGATCGCCGCTCTCTCGCGCGAGATCGAGGCGGCCAACCAGCGACGGGCCGAGCTCGAGCGCCGCATCGAGGAGCTGCACGTGCAGCCCGACAGCGAGCAGGCGACGCCCTACTCGGGCCTCGGCGCCCGGATCGAGCAGATCCTGGGGCTGGCCGAAGAAGAGGCGCAGGAGCTGCGCGCCGCGGCGGCGACCGAGGCGAGCCAGCACCGCGCCCTGACCGAGCAGGACGCCGACAAGATCCGGCGCGAGTCGGAGCGCTACTCGCAGGAGCGCCGCGGCGACGCCGACAACGAGGCGGCGCGGATCCTTCAGGAGGCCAAGCGCCAGGCCGACCAGATCCGCGACGAGTCCGAGCGGGACGCCAAGGCTCGCCGCGAGGAAGCCGAGGCCCTCTTCGAGAACAACCGGGCCAAGGCGGCCCAGGCGGCAGCCGACTTCGAGACGACCCTGGCGCAGCGCCGCGAGCAGTCCGAGCGCGACTACACCGAGCAGATGAAGGCCAACGAGCAGCAGCTCGCCGTCGTCACCCAGCGCAGTGAGCAGCTGCGCCTCGAGGCCGAGAAGCTACGCGCCGACGGCGACCGCAAGTCCAAGCGCACGCTCGACGACGCACAGCGCCGCGCCGACGACATCATCGCCGAGGCGAAGGCTCAGGCCGACCGCATCCGTGGCGAGTCCCAGCGTGAGCTCTCGGCTGCGACGCAGCGCCGGGACAGCATCAACTCGCAGCTCACCAACGTGCGTCAGATGCTGGCCACTCTGACCGGCGCCTCGCTGCCCGACCCGCTCGCCGACGAGCCGGCGAAGGACCGGCCCGCAGCGGCCGCGGGCCAGGGCGGCGACGCCGGCAAGGGCGAGCCCGCCAAGCCCGACGCCGGCAAGGGCTCGGACGAGACGCCCGCCGTCGCGGTGCCGACCTCCAACGTCGTCACTCCCGATGACGAGGGCGCCCCGGCCAAGCCGGGCCAGCAGCAGACGGTGTCTCCGGAGAAGCCTGCCCCCAGCAAGCGCTGACCCGCTCGGTCGACGTGAGCGAGCAGGAGGGCGCCGACGGGGCCGGGGAGGAGGGCGAGGACCGGGACGCCCACCACGAGGCTGCCGTCGCCCGCGCCGAGGCGGGCGAGGCCCGGCACGAGGCGGCTCATGCCCGGGAGGCGGCCGAGCACACCGACCCGCAGTTCGGCCGGCTCGGACACCCCCTCCGTCGGGACTCTCCCTTCGTGCTGGGCTTCCTCGGTGCGCTGGGGGTGTTCCTGGCCTGGTTCCTGACCCAGGCCGTCGTCCAGGCCCGAAGCGTCATCATCCTGATCGTCATCTCGATGTTCCTCGCGATCGGGCTCAACCCGCTCGTCGAGTGGCTCACCGCTCGCAACATGCGTCGCGGCGTGGCGATCACCATCGTGTTCTTCGCGGTCATCGGTGCGTTCGTCGGCTTCGGGTTCGCGGTCGTTCCGCCGGTCGTCGAGCAGAGCAACGGCTTCGTCCAGGAGCTGCCCAGCTACCTCGAGGACCTGCGCAAGAACAGCACCGTGCGTCAGTTCGACGAGGACTACGGCGTGATCGAGCGGGCCCAGGACTACGTCACGTCGGGCGACCTCGGCCAGCGCCTCTTCGGCGGACTGGTCGGGGTCGGCCGGGTGGTGCTCAACGCGGTGTTCGGGGCGTTCTCCGTCCTCATCATGACGCTCTACTTCCTGGCCGCCCTGCCGAGCATGAAGCGGCAGGCCTACCGCCTCGTGCCGGCATCCCGACGGGAGCGCGTGACGCTGCTCGGCGACGAGGTGATCACTCGGATCGGTGGCTTCGTGAGCGGGGCGTTCACGGTGGCCTTCATCGCCGCCTTCACCTCGTACATCTTCTTGATGATCCTGGGGATGCCGTTCGCCCTCGCGCTCGCCGTCTTCGTCGGCCTGCTCGACCTCGTCCCGCTCGTCGGCGCAACGATCGCCGCGGTCGTGGTGTCGTTGCTCGGCTTCACGGAGTCAGTGGGTGTCGGCATCGCCTGTGTCGTGTTCTACGTGGCGTACCAGCAGTTCGAGAACTACGTCGTCTACCCGCGCGTGATGCGCCGGGCCGTGGACGTGCCGGCCCCTGTCACCGTGGTCGCCGTGCTTCTCGGCGGTGCACTGCTGGGCATCGTCGGCGCGCTGCTCGCGATCCCGGTCGCCGCCGCCATCCTGCTCGTGGTGCGGCAGGTCGCCATCCCGCGGATGGACCGCGTCTAGTCAGAGGTCGCGGAGGAACGCCGAGACGACCGCATTGAACTCGGCCGGCACCTCGACAGCGGTCAGGTGCCCGGCGCCGGTGAGCACCTGCAGCCGACCGTCCGGCAACGCGCCGAGCATCATCTCGGCGTCCTCCTGCGTCGCGAGCCCGTCCTCGTCGCCACGCAGGACCAGCGCGGGAACCTGCACCGAGCGGAGCACGTCGGTCGAGTCCGGCCGCGAGGCCATCGCGCGTTGGGCCCACGCGGCGGCGGCGGGCGGAGCGGCTTCGACCAGGGCCTTCACCCGGCCCGCGACGAGCGGCCGGTCCCGCACCGTCGTCGGCCCGCACAGGGCCGGCAGAACCTCCTCGACGAGTGCACCCGCCGAGCCCTCGGCCTCCAGCCGGGACGCGATGCGCTCGCGCTTCTCCCGGGCCGGCGGGGCGTCGGCCGAGGCCTTGGTGTCGGCCAGGACGAGGGCTTGTACGCGGGCGGGGTGCCGCCGCAGGAACGCCATCGCGGCGTACCCGCCCATCGACAGTCCGCCCAGGACCACCTGGTCGAGCGCGAGCTTGTCCAGCACGCCCGCCACGTCGTCGGCCACATGGTCGAGCGACGGGTCGTCGAACCCGAGGTCGGACCCCCCGAAACCACGCAGGTCCGGCGTGACCACCCGTGCGACGTCGGCGAGCCCGTCACGCTGCCCGAGCCACATGGCCGAGGACAGCGGGAAGGCGTGCAGCAGCACGAGGGGCACACCGGAACCGGCCTCGCGGACGTGCAGGTCGACAGTCGTCATGCAGGCACGGTAGTCGGCAGCGGTGCGCTCCCGCCCGGAGCCACCGTGACGGAGCATCGGTGCATGGACGATGAGCGGACGTGGCGGTGCGTCCGGGCCGGATCCGTCTGCCACCAGCGGCCAGCTGTGGCTTCTCGACCCGGCCGATCCGGCAGGGGCGCACCGTTCGGCCGTCTCTCATGTTGTCGCGGCGTCACGGGCCGCCACTCGGGTAACGTCGGAGCAGGCGGGGCACCGACGACGAGGACCCGGGGGGTAGTCAGAGCGTGGAACCACCGGTGAAGCGCGGAGTGGCCGCGGCGGTGGCGGTAGCCGTCGCGGTGGCCGTGATCGTTGCCGGCTCGGTGTGGCTGGGACAACCCGGTGACGAAGGAGGGCGACCGAGCGCCGAGCGGACGCGGACGGCCACAGGACAGGTCGAGCCCGCCGCCACCACGTCGCCGAGCCCCTCCTCGGCGGCCCCCTCCTCGGCGGCCCCCTCCTCGGCGGCCCCTTCGCCTTCGCCGTCCCCGTCCTGTGACGGGGACGCGAGCGCCTTCGGCCCCCGGACGATCACCGTTCCCGGCGTCACGAGAGCGGCCTCGGTGGTCACGCCTCCGCGCGACAGCCAGGGGGTTCCTGGCACCCCTCCCCTCACCACGAGCGGGAAGTCCATGTTCGCCTGGGACCGCGAGCAGGGCATCCGCCCTGGCGACCCCGCAGGGAACGTGCTGCTCAACGCGCACACCTGGCCGGACGGGAGCGCGCTCGGCAACCACTTGCTGGCCGGCCTGCACCGCGGCGACCGGATCGTCGTGAACGGTGTCACGGATCGGCTGTGCTACCGGGTGACCGAGCGGGTCGAGGTGCTCGCGGAGCGAGGGCTGCCGCGCTACTACGCCACGGACGGCGCCCCGCAGCTCGCCATCGTGGTCTGCTCCGGACGCCGGCTCGGTCCGGGCGAGTGGGAGAAGCGGACTGTGTGGTTCGCCTCACCGTCCGCGTGACGCTCCCGGCCGGTTCGTCGTCCCGCATCCGAATCGACGTCGTCACCAGGCTCCGTGCTGCCGGCTGTGTCTTCGCGGAGGACGAGGCGGAGCTTCTCGTCTCCGCCGCGCGGGACCCGGCCGACCTCGCGACGATGGTCGACCGACGGGCGGCGGGCGAGCCCGTCGAGCACATCGTGGGCTGGGCGGAGTTCTGCGGCCTTCGGATCGCGGTCGACCCCGGCGTCTTCCGGCCGCGCCCCCGCACCGAGCTCCTGGTCCGACTGGCCGTCGAGCTCGCGCCGCCGCGCCCTGTCGTCCTCGATCTGTGCTGCGGATCAGGAGCACTCGGCGCGGCGGTGGCCTCGGCGCTGGACGGTGTCGAGCTCTTCGCCGCCGACCTGGACCCGGCCGCGGTGCGATGCGCCCGGCGGAACGTCGCCGGTGCCGGCGGCCAGGTGTTCGAAGGTGACCTCTTCGGCGCGCTGCCGGCTGCACTGTGCGGTCGCGTCGACGTCCTCGTCGCCAACGCGCCCTACGTGCCCACGGCCTCGATCGCGTTGATGCCTGGCGAGGCGCGCCTGCACGAGCCGCTCGTGGCCCTGGACGGCGGCGTCGACGGGCTCGACGTGGTGCGCCGCGTGGTCGCTGCGGCGGCCGCGTGGTTGGCCCCGGGCGGGCACTTGCTCGTCGAGACGAGTGACGCGCAGGCGCCGCGGGTCGTCGAAGCCGTCACCCGCCACGGGCTGATCCCCAGGGTGGTCACGTCCGACGAGCTGGAGACGGTGGTCGTCATCGCCGGCCGGCCCGACGTCCGGTCCGGCGGACCTACGCCCCCGGCACCCTGGTCGGCAGCGGGTAGTGGTCCGGCGCCACCCGCCTGACCACCTCGTCGAGGACACGGCGCACCGACGGCTCGCCGACCCACAGGTGCTTCGCCCCCTCGACACCGATGACCTCCGCCTGCGGGATGCGGGCGAATCGTTGTCGCGCCTCCGCCGGGCGCAGGTAGTCGTCCAGCTCGGGGACGAGTGCGACCACGGGCTTGCCCGAGGCGGCCCAGGCGTCGAGGTGCGAGTCGTCGGCGAAGCGCAGTGGCGGGGAGAGGAGGATCGCGCCGGTCACGGACGGGTCGAGACCGTGCATCAGGGCCAGGTCGGTGCCGAACGACCAGCCCAGCAGCCAGCGGTCGGGCAGCACGGGAGCCTCGTGGAACTCGGCGAACTCGATGGCGGCGGCGACGTCGAACCGCTCCCCCACTGCCTCCTCGAACGACCCCTCGCTGGTGCCGGCGGGCGACGACGTGCCGCGGGTGTTGAACCGCAGGACGGCCAGGTCGGCCAGCGCCGGCAGCCGGTACGACGCCTTCCGGAAGACGTGGCTGTCCATGAACCCGCCATGGGTCGGCAGCGGGTGCAGCGTGACCAGCGTGGCCACCGGATCCGCGTCGACGGGCAGCGCCAGCTCCCCGACGAGTCGCAGCCCGTCGGCGGTGCGCAGCTCGACCGGCCGCCGGTCGGCCGGCAGGACCGTCCCCGCCCGGATCTCGCCCGGACCGCCATAGGTCGAGAGGTGGTGCTCGCTCACGGCGTCAGTACCTCGGCGCGTTCCGGCTGCGCTGGGTGCGCGGCACCCGCCGGTCGCGGGCCCTCCAGCAGGCCGAGTGCCAGTGCCGTCGGCTGGCCAGCTCTGCCTCGTCGCTCTCGCCGGCCGGCCAGGCGACGACGTGCGGGGTGGCGGGCCGGATCTCCTGGTCGCACCCCGGGCACCGGTAGGCGCGAGTGGCGGCCGACCCGGTGACCTGCCGTACCACCCACTCCGCGTCGTCGCCGGTGCTCAGCTGTAGTCCCGGAAGCCGCGACCTGCCTTGCGCCCCAGATAGCCGGCGGTGACGAGCTGCTCGAGAAGCGGCGCCGGCGCGAAGCCGGGCTCGCGGAACTCGAGGTAGAGCGTGCGCTGGATCGCCAGCGACACGTCGAGCCCGACGACGTCGAGCAGGTCGAAGGGCCCCATCGGGTAGCCACAACCCACGACCATCGCCGAGTCGATGTCCTCGACGCTCGCATAGTGGGCCTGGAGCATCTTCACCGCGTCGTTCAGGTAGGGGAACAGCAGCGCGTTGACGATGAAGCCGGCGCGGTCGCCGCACTCCACGGCATGCTTGCCGGCTCGCTCGCTGACCTCGCGCGCGGTGGCGACCACGTCGTCGGCGGTCGAGACCGTGCTCACGACCTCGACGAGCTTCATCACGGGTGCCGGGTTGAAGAAGTGCAGCCCGACGACGTCGGCCGGGCGGCCGGTCGCCGCGGCGAGCTCGACCACCGGCAGCGAGGAGGTCGTGGTCGCCAGCACGGCACCCGGGCGGCAGATCTCGTCGAGGGTGGCGAACAGCGCCTGCTTGACCGACAGCTCCTCGACGACCGCTTCCAGAACCAGGTCCCGGTCGGCCAGGTCGTCCAGCCGCGCCGATCCGGTCACCCGTTCCAGGGTCGCGTCGCGGTCTGCCTGCTCGAGCTTGCCACGCAGCACCCCCTTGTCCAGCGAGCGCTCCAGCGCGCTCCGGACTCGGGCCACCTTCTCCTGCCCGCGGGCGACGAAGAGCACGTCGTAGCCGGCTTTGGCCAGCACCTCGACGATGCCGACCGCCATCGTCCCCGACCCGACGACGCCGACCCGCTGCACCGGTCGGGGACTCACTGCACCGGACCCGTCGTTCGGTGTCAGGTCGTCGGGCACGACCTTGGGTGAGTCCGGTGCCTCGTAGGTGTAGAAGCCCCTGCCCGTCTTCCGGCCACGGAGGCCGGCTGTGACCATCTGCTTGATGACAGGCGCAGGGGCGTGCAGGCGGTCCCGCGACTGGCGGTACATCGTGTCCAGGATCTCGTACGCGGTGTCGAGCCCGATCAGGTCGAGCAGGGCCAGCGGCCCCATCGGATAGCCGCAGCCGAGGCGCATCGCGGCGTCGATGTCCTCCCGGGTCGCGTAGCGCGACTCGTACATCGAGACGGCGTGGTTGAGGTAGCCGAACAGCAGCGCGTTGGCGATGAAGCCGGCCTTGTCGCCGATCACCACGGGCTTCTTGCCCAGTCGTGCTGCCAGCGCCTCGATGTCCGAGACGACGTCGGGCTCGGTGACGACCGTACGGATGACCTCGACCAGCTTCAGCACCGGCGCTGGGTTGAAGAAGTGCATCCCGACCACCCGGGACGGCCGGCTGGTCGCCACCGAGATCTCGGTCACCGACAGGGACGAGGTGTTCGTGGCGAGGATGGCGTCCGGCCGAAGAATCTTGTCTGCGGCCGCGAAGATCTCCTGCTTGAGGTCGAGCCGCTCGGGCACCGCCTCGATGAGCATGTCGACGTCCGCGAGGTCCTCCATGGAGGTCGTGAACCGAACCCGTCCGATCAACGCGTCCCGGTCCGGCTCGCTCAGCTTGCCCCGGGCGACCGCCCGGTCGGTCGAGTGGCGAAGGTGCCCCCGGCCGCGCTCCAGCAGCTCGTCGGTGGGCTCGACGCCGACGACCTGCAGACCCTCGCGAGCGAAGACCTCCACGATCCCGGCGCCCATCGTGCCCAGCCCGACGACGCCGATCGTGGCGAACTCGCGTCCCATGCGACGCAGTCTCCCAGGGACGTCGCCCGGCGACTCGCGCGGGTCGCCGCGGGGGTGCGTCGACCGGTGCGATCGGGTAGACAGGGTGTCTCGCGACCCGCCGCTCGCCAGGGCGGGTCGCCCACGGAGGG
>DASVEH010000353.1:0-6111 GCA_036380655.1 Candidatus Limnocylindria bacterium
AAGGCGACCCGCGTGCCGGTCGGCAAGGACCAGGCGGCGCATCTCGAGCTGTCGCGCGAGATCGTGCGCGCCTTCAACCGCCGCTACGGCCCCGTCTTCCCGGAGCCGGAGCCCGTCTTCACCGATGCCCCGGTCGTGCTCGGCATCGACGGGGCCACCAAGATGAGCAAGAGCGCCGGCAACACGATCCCGATCTTCGCCGAGCCGGACGAGATCCGCCGCCTGGTGATGAGCATGGTCACCGACCCGCAGCGCATCAAGCGCACCGATCCGGGCCGCCCCGAGATCTGCAACGTCTGCCAGCTCCATCGGTTCTTCGGCGGCGACTATCTTCAGATCCAGGACGGCGAGCGCACCGCTCGCACCGGGTGCGTGGACACCAAGCAGCTGCTCGCCGAGCGCATCATCGAATTCTTCCGTCCCATGCGCGAGGAGCGGGCCCGCCTCGCGGCCGACCCTGCCGTGGTCGAGGACACGCTCGCGGCCGGCGCCGAGCGGGTGCGACCGATCCTCGACGCGACGGTGGCCGAGGTCCGCGACGCGGTGGGCATCGGTCCACGCCGGAGCAGCTAGCCGTGACCGGACCGGCCTCCGGCATCGGTCCACGCGAGCGCTGGTGGCTCGTCCTCTTCCTGGCGCTGGGAAGCGTCTACTTCGGCTTCCTGCTGACCGAGCGCGTTCTCGAGGTCCTGACCGGCTTCGGGACGATCATGCTCATCATCTTCCTGGCCTGGCTGCTTGCCTTCGTCATGTCGCCGCTGGTCGCGGGCCTGGCGGAGGGGATCGACCTGCCGCGGCCGGCGATCGTGGTCGGCGCCTACCTGCTGGCGCTGGTGGTGTTCGGCTTCGTGGTGTTCTACACCGGGAGCGCCATGACCCAGCAGGTCGCCGAGCTGGCGCGCAACTATCCGAACACGGAACGCGACATCCTGGGCGTGCTGGCCGAGTGGGAGCGCGGGCTCCAGTTCGGTCGGCTCCGGATCGACCTGACCGATCTCTACGCGGGCGCCGTGGGCGGGCTCGAGCAGGTCGGCAGCGAGATCGTGGAGCAGGCGCAGAACATCGCCGGCGTGACGATCGCCGCGCTCGGCTCGCTCCTCCTCATCATCGTCATCTCGCTCTACATGCTCATGGACTCGCAGCGGATCCTGTCACGGCTGCGCGCGGCCGTCCCGCGTCGCTACCGCGACGAGGCGAGCCTCCTCGAGCGCAGCGTCGCGCGCGCCTTCGGCGGCTTCCTCCGCGCCCAGCTCATCCTGGCCGTCATGCAGGCCCTGCTCGTCGGGCTGGTGGGAACCGTCTTCGGCATCCCGTACCTCTTCCTGTGGGGCACGATCAGCGCCCTCGCCATGCTGATCCCCTTCTTCGGGCCGCCGCTGGCCCTCCTTCCGCCGATCGTGGGTGCGGTGCTCTTCGCCAGTGGCGCGGCGATCCCCGTGGCGGTGATCCTCTTCGTGGTCCAGACCGTGATCGTCAACTGGCTCCAGCCGCGGCTCATGCGCGGCGCGCTTGGCCTGCATCCGATCCTGGTGCTCGTTGGCCTCCTGATCGGCGCGCAGGTGGCCGGCGTGTGGGGTGCCCTATTCGGCATCCCGATCATCGCCGTCATCTGGGTCTTCGTCAGCTACGCCCTGTTCCGCACGGTGCCCAACGCGGCGCTGCCGGACACCGAGCGGCTCTCCGACGTGGACGAGCACGTCATGGTCAGCGTGGCCAAGGAGCAGGTCGGTGACGAGACGCATCCGCACATCCACGTGACGCGCACCCGTCGCGCGGACGGCACCGAGCAGGTCGAGCTGCGGATGGCGGAGCGCGAGACGGACGAGGGGCCGCGGCCGAGCGGCGCCGAGGGCTAGGCGGGAAGGCTCCCTGGCGCGCGCCGCTCCTCGAGCGGAGTCACCTCCTCGGCGAAGTGGCAGGCGCTCATGTGCCCGCCGCCGACGTCACGCAGCGGCGGCTCCTCGGTCTTGCAGATCTCCTGCGCCATCGGGCAGCGCGTGTGGAAGCGGCAGCCCGACGGCGGATTTGCCGGCGACGGCAGGTCGCCCTTCAGCACGATCCGCTCGCGGCGGATGGTCGGGTCGGGCACCGGGATGGCGGAGAGGAGTGCCTTGGTATACGGGTGGGCCGGGTTGCGGTAGAGCTCATCGGCGTCCGACAGCTCGACGATCTTGCCGAGGTACATGACTCCGACGCGGGTGGAGAGGTGCTTCACCACCGCCAGGTTGTGGGCGATGAACAGGTAGGTCAGCTGGAACTCGTCCTGGAGGTCGCTCAGCAGGTTGAGGACCTGCGACTGGATCGACACGTCGAGCGCGGAGACCGGCTCGTCGCACACGATGAACTTGGGCCGCAGTGCCAGCGCGCGGGCGATGCCGATACGCTGGCGCTGGCCGCCGCTGAACTCGTGAGGGTAGCGATGGATGTGCTGCTGGTTGAGTCCGACCCGCTTGAGGAGGTCGCGCACCGCCGACTCGCGCTCGCGCTTGTTCGTCATCCCGTGCACGTACAGGCCCTCGCCGACGATCTCGCCGACGCTCATGCGCGGGTTGAGGCTGGCATACGGGTCCTGGAAGACGACCTGGATGTCGCGCCGGGCGGCCTTCATCTCGCGCGAGCCGAGGCGGAAGAGCGACTTGCCCTCGAAGTTGACCTCGCCGGCGGTCGGCGGGAGCAGGCGCAGGATGACCTTGCCGAGCGTCGTCTTGCCGCAGCCGGACTCTCCCACCAGGCCGAGGGTCTCGCCCTCCTTCACGCTGAAGCTGACGCCGTCCACCGCGCGTACCGCGCCGAGCTTGCTGATGCCGAGCAGCCCACCGCGGATGTCGAAGTGCTTAACCAGGTCGGTGACCTCGAGCAGCGGCCCGCGGCCGGTGCCGCCACGAGCGGCGGTGCGCTCCGCGCTCGTCTGGCCGCCACTGGTCACGCTGCCGCTCGCCGGCTCTCCGTCGCCGCTCGGGACGTCGGAGCCGGTCGGGGTCACGACGGTTCGGTCGGTCATCGGGCTTCCACCGTCAGCGCCTCGGCCGCGGCCTCGGCCTCGGCCCCCTCGGCATCGGCGCCGACGTCGGGCGGCTCGCCGTTCGGAGTCAGCCAGCAGCGACTGTGATGGTCCGGTCCGATCTCGCGGTACGGAGGCGCGGTGTCGCAGACCTTCATCCGGCGCGGGCAGCGGCGCTTGAACAGGCACCCGGTGGGCAGGTTGAGCGGCGAGGGCACGGTCCCCTTGATCACCTCGAGGCGCTCGCGCCGCTCGTCGAGGCGCGGGATCGACAGGAGCAGGCCCTGGGTATACGGGTGATGCGGCGAGCCGAAGACGGTCCGCACGTCAGCCCGCTCGACGACCTTGCCGGCGTACATGACCACCACCTCGTCAGCCATCTCGGCAACCACGCCGAGGTCGTGCGTGATCAGCATGATCGCCATCCGGTTCTTCTCGCGCAGGTCACGCATGACTTCCAGGATCTGGGCCTGGATGGTCACGTCGAGAGCCGTGGTCGGCTCGTCCGCGATGAGGAGGTCCGGATCGGTGGAGAGCGCCATGGCGATCATCACGCGCTGGCGCATGCCGCCCGACAGCTGGTGCGGATGCTCGTTGGCCCGGCGCTTGGCGTCGGGGATGCCGACCACGCGCAGCATCTCGATGGCGCGGTCCCAGGCCTCGCGGCGGCTGACCGCCGTGTGCTGCTGGACGGCCTCGGCGATCTGGTCGCCGCAGGTGAAGACCGGGTTGAGCGAGGTCATCGGCTCCTGGAAGATCATGCTCACCTGGTCGCCCCGCACGTCGCGCATGTCGGCGTCGGTCTTGGCGAGCAGGTTCTCGCCATTGAGCAGGATCTCGCCGGCCACGATGCGGCCGGGGCGCTCGATGAGGCGCATCACGCTCAGGCTGGTGATGCTCTTCCCGCAGCCGGACTCGCCCACCACGCCGAGGGTCTGGCCATGGCCGATCTCGAACGTGACGTCGTCGACGGCCTTGACCACGCCGTCCTGCGTGAAGAAGTGCGTCTTGATGCCCTTGATCTCGAGCAGGGGGCCGACCTGGCGCTGCGTCACGGTCACTTCTCGACCCGCTGGCGCGGATCGAGGGCATCGCGCAACCCGTCACCGAGGAAGCTCGCGGACAGGACGATCAGGATCAGCACGACGCCGGGGTAGACGACCTTGAGCGGCCCGCTGAAGAAGTAGTCGCGCGCGTTCTGCAGCATGGTGCCCAGGCTGGCGCTGTCGCGGCCGATGCCGAATCCGAGGAAGCTGAGGGCCGACTCGACGACCACCGAGTCGGCGATGCCGAGCGTGGCGGCAACCACGATGGGCGCCATGGCCGGCGGCAGCATGTGACGCAGAATGATCCGGCGCGGGCTGGCGCCCAGCGCGCGCGCGGCCTGCACGTAGTCCACCTCCCGCAGGCTCAGGAACTCGGCGCGCACGAGCCGCGCCGCGGTCGTCCAGCCCGTCAGGCCGATCGCGAAGATCACGACCCACACGTTCCCCTGGCCGAAGAAGGCGGTGATCATCAGGATCACGAAGAGCGCGGGGAGGCTCAGCATGATGTCGACGAACCGCATCAGCAGGTTGTCCATCCAGCCGCCGACATAGCCGGCGATGGAGCCGATGAAGACGCCGATGACCACGATGATGATCACGGCCGCCAGGCCGATCATGAGCGACGTCTGGGTCGCCTTGCCGAGTCGCGCGAACAGGTTCTGCCCGTTCTCGTTGTAGCCGAGCACCGCGAAGGTCAGGTCACCGTCCTCGCTGAAGATCTCCGGCGGGGCGTCGTCGCGGAAGAGCTGCGTCTTCGTCCACGCGTCACCGGTGACGCTGGGGATGATGATGGCGTACGCCGCCAGCACGATCAGCACGATGACGCCGAAGACGGCCAGGCGGTGCTTCATGAAGCGCTGGCGCACCAGCTGCCAGTAGGTCCGCACGGGGATGCGGTCGATCTCGGCGGACTCGGCTTCGGCCTCTTCCGCGCGGCGGCGCTCGATCTCGGCGGCGGTCGCTTCGCTGACCATCGGGGATGTCCTCTCAGTACTTGATTCGCGGGTCGACCACGCCGTACAGGACGTCGGCGAGGAGGTTGCCGAGCACGACCCCGAAGCCGCCGACCATGACGAAGGCGAGCACGACGGGATAGTCGCGCGAATCGACCGCGGTGAGTCCGAGCAGGCCGAGCCCCGGCCAGCTGAAGATCGACTCGGTGATGACCGCGCCGGCGAGCAGGCCGGGGAGGGTCAGCCCGAACAGGGTGACGACCGGGATGAGCGCGTTGCGCAGCGCATGCTTGTACGTCACCTTGGCTGCGCTGAGGCCCTTCGCCCTGGCCGTGCGCACGTAGTCCTGGTTCAGGACCTCGAGCATCTTGGCGCGCACGTAGCGGCTCCAGCCCGCGATCTGCTGGATGGCGAGCGAGGTCACCGGCAGCACCATGTGCCAGGCGACGTCGAGCGGCGTGCCGCGGCCCTCGATGCCGGGGAGGCTGACCATGCCGAAGCTGGGGAATGCCCCGCGGAAGACGACGGTGCCGAGATAGGCGATGTAGATGCCGAGCAGGAACGACGGGATCGCGTAGCCGATGGTGGCGAAGGTGGTGATCGCCTTGTCCGCCCAGCTGTACTGGCGGACGGCGGCCAGGATCCCGATCGGCACCGCCAGGATGATGGTGACCAGGAGTGCCGTGCCCCCGAGAAGCAGGGTGGCGGGCATGCGGTCGGCGATGGTGTCGCGCACGGAACGGCCGTCGACGAGGCTGTAGCCCCAGGCATCGACCTTCCAGAACTGGACGAAGGCAGTGATCCAGCTGATGAACTGCTCGTGCACCGGCTTGTCGAGGCCGTACAGGCGGACAAGGTTCTCGAGCGTCTCGGGCCGCACGTTGGGGGTGCGGAAGCGATCGATCGGGCTCCCCGGGGCAAGCTGGATGATGGCGAAGCTGACCAGCGCAACCCCGAAGAGGATGGGGATCGCCTGGAGTGTTCGGCGAAGGGTATACGTGGCCATATCAGTGCGCCCCTGCTTCCTTGTGTCCGAGCTACGGAGCACGCCCTGGTGAACTCACCGTGGGCGGAGCGTGAGGGTGGATTGTGCCAGACCGGGCCGGCTGTC
>DASVEH010000354.1:0-2065 GCA_036380655.1 Candidatus Limnocylindria bacterium
GCCCGAGGACTCGATCGTTCCCGCATCCGGGCGGGCGCGCTCCGCGAGCTGGGCGTGCGACGCATGGTCGACGCGTACCAGGACGCGCTCCTGCATGTTGCCGCGCACGAGCCCCTGGTGGCCCGCGCGTCCTGACGGCGCGCAGCGATTTTCGGCGCTCGAGGGAGCGGCTGACCGTTCACGCGCTGTTCATGCTCGACAAGGCCAGATGTCACCCTTCGGTCCGATGATGGGGCGCGTGGTCGGGACGCCCTCCGATCCCGACCACGTCCAAGCATGTCCCCACGGAGTCAGACACCCTCGATGACCATGACCGATGCGCCGCGCGTCACGCTGACCGCGACGCCCAACGCCCTCGAATCGGCGCTCCTCCAGTTCGACCGCGCCGCCGAACACATCGATCTGGCGCCCGACACGCGGGCCATCCTGCGCGTGCCGAAGCGCGAGTGGACCGTCAATTTCCCGGTCAGCATGGACGACGGCCACACCCGGGTCTTCACCGGCTATCGGGTCCAGCACAACATGGCCCGTGGCCCGGCCAAGGGCGGCATCCGCTTCCACCCGGCCACCGACCTCGACGAGGTTCGCGCGTTGGCCATGTGGATGACCTGGAAGTGCGCGCTCGTCAACGTCCCGTTCGGCGGGGCGAAGGGCGGCGTGACCGTCGACCCGCGGGTGCTGTCGTCGAACGAGCTGCAGCGCGTGACGCGCAGGTTTGCCACCGAGCTGCAGGGCATCATCGGCCCCGAGGTCGACATCCCGGCCCCCGACGTCGGCACCAATGCCCAGACCATGGCCTGGATCATGGACACCGTCAGCATGCATGCCGGGTACACCGTTCCCGGCGTCGTGACCGGGAAGCCGGTCGGCCTCGGCGGTTCCGAGGGCCGTGCCGACGCCACCGGCATGGGCGTCACGTTCACCGCCGAGCGCGCGCTGGCGGAGCTGGGCAGCGACATCAACGGAGCCACCGTCGCCGTCCAGGGCTTCGGGAACGTCGGAGAGGCCGCCGCGCGGCTGATCCACGAGCGTGGAGGACGCCTTGTGGCCATCACGGACGTCGGCGGCGGCGTCGCCAATCCCGCGGGCCTCGATCCCGCGCGGCTGCGCTCGCACCTGGTCGAGACCGGATCGATCGCCGGCGCGCCCGGCACCGAGCCGATCGACAACGAGGCGCTGCTGGCGCTCGACGTCGACCTGCTCGTCCTCGCCGCCCTCGAGGGCCAGGTCACGGCGCGCAACGCCGATCGCATTCGCGCTCGCGTCCTGGCCGAAGGCGCGAACGGACCGGTCACCCCCGATGCGGACCCGATCCTTGCCGAGCGGGGCGTGGTGACCGTGCCGGACATCCTGTGCAACTCGGGGGGCGTCATCGTCAGCTACTTCGAGTGGGTGCAGAACCTCCAGTCGTTCGCATGGACGGCCGATCGTGTCGCGGAGCGGCTGCGGAGCGTGATCCACGGCGCCTACGACGAAGTGTCGCGGGTGCGTGATGCCCAGCGCATCGAGCCGCGCCTCGCCGCTCACGCCATCGCGGTCAGCCGCGTGGCCGAAGCGACGCAGATCCGCGGTCGGTACCCGTGAGCAGGTCCGAGACGCTCGGCTTCTCGGTCGGACACCCCGCCTGGCAGATCGAGCGGCACTCGATCACCGTGCGCGGCGTGCGCCGGCCGCTGCGGTTGGTGCGGTTCGCGCGCGGCTGGCTGGCATCGGTGGACACCGAGTCGGGTCCGACGATTGCCTGTGACCGTTCGCCGTACCTTGCCGCCCAGCGTGCCCTCGAGCCGCTCGGCATCGGCTCGATCGAGGCGATGACCCTGGTCGGCCGGATTGGCGGCGGATGACGCCGGCTTCCCGATGGCCCTCCTCATCCGGGACGTCGGACCCGGCGCGTATGCTGACGCGATCATGGAGCTTCGCGCGGCGATGCAGTCCGGGGGCCTGGCATGGGCGGCGCTCGGCCTCCTCGATCGCGTCTCCTCGCCCGAAGATCTCGCTCGTCGGTTCGATGCCGAGGGCGCAACGGTCGGGGCCGAGCGCGCTTCCGAGCTTCTGACCGAGCTCG